>WQYS01000033.1 GCA_009781125.1 Acidobacteriaceae bacterium
CAGCACCAGCGTGTCGCGCAGCAGCTCGTTCAGATCGACACTGGTGAACTCGGCACCGCCGGTGCGCGAGAAGTTCAGCAGGCCGTTGACGATCTCGGATGCGCGGAAGGTCTGCTGCGTAATCTTTTCGAGCACGGGAGCCATGCGCGCATCGCTGCTCATGTGCTTGCTCAGCATCTGCGCGTAGCTGGAGATCACCGCCAGCGGTGTGTTGACCTCGTGGGCGACGCCGGCAGCCAGCAGACCAATCGACGAGAGCTTCTCCGACTGCGACAGTTGCGCCTCCATCTGTATGCGGTCGGTAATGTCATCGACCAGAACGATGCGTCCAATGGCCACGAAATCGCGCGTCACCAGCGGAGCAATCGCAATGTTGACCACGCGCACCTCGCCCGAAGGCACGGCGAGCCGGAACTTGTACAGCGTATGCGTTCCCTGCTCCTGGCGAACGCTGTCGAAGCGCGAGAGGAACTCCGGCGGGAAGAATCGCGAGATGGGCTGGCGCAGCGCCTCCGAGCGCGGACGCGCGAACATGACCTCCATCTGCGCGTTCCAGCTCTCGATGCGGTCGTCCAGATCAACGGCGAAGATGCCGATGTTGATCGACTCGACGATGTTCTCGTTGAACTCCTTGAGCCGCTCGAACTCGGTGATCTTCTGCTCCAGGCGGCTGTAGAGCTGCGCGTTCTGAATGGCGATGCCGATGTAACCGGCCAGCGACTCCAGCAGCTCCATGTCCTCGCTGGAGAGAAAATCGCCGCTGCGCGTGCGTCCCAGACCGATGACCGCAACCGTGTGCGCGCCGTGGCCTTCGCGGTTCGGAACCCGGCACGGCAGATAGTAGTTGAGGTCGAGCAGCGCCGCCGCGCGCTGCTGCTCTTCAGGCAGGCGAAGCACCTGCTGCGGATTCTCCAGGAAGATGTGACTGTTCGCTTGCCGGTCGAAGTCGAGGAAGCGCATGTCGAGCGTTTCAGCCTCGACCGCAGAGAGGTTCCCCATCCCATGCGACGCTGCCAGATAAAAGCTGCCACCATCCTGCGCGTTTTTGCGCTCGGACGCAAGGAAGACAGCCACCCGCGTGATGAGCAGCGTCTGGGGCAGGCGCTCAACGATGGAATCAAGCAGTGCCCGCAGATCGGTCTGCGAGTTCAGTCCGCGCCCGAACTCGACCAGCGTCTCGCGGTAGTCGAACTGCTTCTTGTCGAACATGCGGTCGACCCAGCCCTGTATAGCCCGCTTCAGCGGATCAAAGCCGAGTCCAGCAAAGATAATCGCCAGCAGCCAGCCCCACTTGCCCAGATACGGCGCTCGCGTGTGCACGATCTCGGCTGTCAGAGCTATGACGAGGAAGTAAGCCCCGACCAGTGCCGCCGTCGCCAGCGTGTACGTGACTCCGCGCTTGACAATGAGGTCCACATCCATCAGGCGGTAGCGCACGATGGCCCAGCCAAACGTCAGCGGCAGAAAGACCAGCGACAGATGGGCCACCTTAACGAGCAGGCTGGGCACGGCCCAGTCGGCCAGATAAGGCACGACGTAAAGGAGAGTAAACGGCGCGATGGCAATAAAGGTTCCGCGCGTCAGCCACTTCAGTTGCAGCCGCTCCAGCAGAGAGGACGCGGAGGAGGCGCGCCGGTAGCGCATCTGAAAGACCACGGCGGCGATGACGTAATAGAGCGCAAGGTAACCGATCCCGATCTGTTCCAGACGATGGCGCAGCAACTCGGTCGCCGACCAGTGCGTGAACGCCTGGTACTGGAGCGCTATAAGCAGCAGTCCGGGCAGGTATAGCGCCGCGCTCGCCAGACGCCGCCTCAGACGCCGGGCATCTTTCTCATCTGGCGCAGACGAGAAGCTAACGGCAAAGTGAAGAAACAGCGCCGGTTGCAGCGCGTTGGCCAGCAGATTGCCCCAGTAGATGACCCAGTCGAAGGTATCAAGCTCACCGGTAAACTTGAATGCGTAAAGGACAAAAGAGACCAGGCAGAAGACGTAAAAATGCGTCGCCTTGGGGGCCGTCCAGCGCCGGAAGAGCACATAGATGCCGATGCACAGGTAGACCAGCGCAATGAACCGCAGCCATTGGTATAAGGAGCGGTCGGTCGGCTCAAAGATGACGTTCTGGATATCGAACTTTGTGGCGCTCGTCAGATCGGCGGCATGGACGCCAGGCCGCAGGATCGTGTAGGTTGCCTTGCCCCAGATTCCGCTGCGGAAGACCTCGCGCATAAACGGAGCCGTCCGAGGTGTGGGGATATCGTCAACCGCAAGAAGGATATCGCCGGTGCGAACTCCGGCGCGGTCGCCGGGAGAGCCGGGAGGCACGCGCTTTGCCTGCAGGCCGTGGCTGCCAGGAGCCTCCACCCACCAGACGCCGTCGGTTGGAACTCCGTAGTTACTCTCGCGCTGGAGATTGATCCCCGCCAGAACGCACGCCGCCAGGGTCGCAACCGCAAGGGCGAGGGCAAGAATGCGCGTTTGGGCTACATCTTTCATTCAAGAACAGCGCTGCGAAACTTTACCGCAACTATGTATGTTAAGCACCTTGTATGCCAAAAAGAGATGCTCCGAAATGCATCGTTTGCGGTAAAAACAGATAGACTTCACTACTAAAAATCATAACCCATTCTTTAAATAATAGATTCGCCCTAACCCAAACAAAATCAGGAGAACGGCGATTTCATCTCGCGCACGCAGCATGTCCACAGGGACAGTGCAACGACGTAATCTTCTTTGCATCCTCGCACTGGATCGAACAGTATTTGCTCCCCTGAGCTGCCGGGCAATTACACCCTTCCCTGGCGCATTTCCGTGTAGGCACAGCCATTGTGGGGTTCCTCCGCAACCTTTGCTAATTCGGATGCCGTGGGAAGCCTTCAGGGATGGCGACAACTACCCAACAACTCGTCATTCTGAGCGAAGCGAAGAACCCCCGCATTTTGCCTGTGCTGGCACCAACTCCACTAGAGCTGTAACCTTTCCTGAAGAGTTTGCCGCACTGGAAAGAAATGCGGTGGTCCTTCACTTCGTTCAGGATGACGGCTCAGGAAATGATGTGATTAAGCCAATTTGAAGACAGGTTCTCAGCGGCTGCTCTCTATGAGATTCTGGGCGTGCTTGAGGCTGGTCTCTGTCAGTTTTGCTCCGCTCAGCATCCGCGCAACCTCCCGAATCCTCTCGTCGGCATCCATCAGCCGGATCGCCGTCTGCGCACGTCCTTGTTTTTCGGCCTTCTCGATCAGCAGATGCTGATCGGCGAACGCCGCGATCTGAGGCAGATGCGTGATACACAATACCTGCTGGCCACGGGAGAGCGTTTTCAACTTCCTGCCAACGGCCTCGGCGGCGCGGCCTCCGATCCCCACGTCAATCTCGTCGAAGACCAGAGTTCTCGGCAGCACGGCTTTCTTTCTTCGCGGACCGGCTCCCTCCTCGACGGTCACCTTCAAGGCCAGCATGACCCGCGACATCTCGCCCCCGGAGGCTACCTCGTTCAGCGGCTTCAGAGGCTCTCCGGCATTGGTTGCAATCAGACACTCCACCTGGTCCCATCCCTGCGCGGTCCAATGGGCCTGATCCTTTTCCGCCGTCACGTGGACATGGAACCGGGCGTTCATCGCCAGATCGTTGATCTGGGCCACGGCGAGCTTCTCCAGCCGCAGCGCAGCTTCGGCGCGCAGCGACGACAGTTGCGCCGCCGCCGTCTCATAGACCGCAGCATCCCGCTCTTGCTGCGCCTTCAACTCAGCTACCAGAGCGTCGCGGTTCTCCACCTCTGCCAGTTTCTTGGCGGCATCGGCCCCGAAGGCGATGACCTCGGCCAGCGTCTGCCCGTACTTGCGCTTCAGGCGGTCGAGCACGGCGAGCCTGTCCTCGATCTCCTCCAGCCTTCCCGGCGAGGCATGCAGCGAATCGGCAAACTCGCGCACGGCTTGGTCCACGTCCTCGACAATCGCCTTGGCTGCGGCCAACTGCTGCGCTGGCTCTGCAAACCGAGGCTCGTAGCGGGCCAGCTCCTCCAGATGCTTCAGAGCGCCGCCTACCGTGGTCTCGGCGGCGCGCTCGCTCTCGTAGAGCAGGTCGTGAGCGCTCATAGCCGCCGTGTACAGCCGCTCGGAGTTCGCCAGCACGCGCTTTTCGGCCTCAAGCTGCGCATCCTCGTCCTCGGCGTGAAGCCCGGCTTGCTCGATCTCACGACTCTGGAAGCGCCACATGTCCGCCATGCGCAGCCGGTCCTGCTCGTCGGAGAGCAGCTCTTCCAGCTTTGCCGTCGTAGCCTTCCAATTTGCAAAGGCCTCGGCAACGGCGTCCGTCGAGATTGCCCCGAAGCGGTCCAGAAGGCCGCGCTGCTGCGCCTGATCGAACGACACCAGCGTCTCGCTCTGCGCATGGACCAGCGCCAGCTCCGGAGCAAGCTCGCGCAGCACACCCACTGTCGCCGGCTGATTGTTCACGAAGACTCGCCCTTTGCCGCCGGAGGCGATCTCGCGCCGCAGCAGAACGTGCTCGTCTTCGGCGTCGATTCCGTTGGCTTCAAGAATAGCCGCTGCACCTGGAGTCATCTCGAAGACGCAGGCGACGGTAGCCTTCTCCGCGCCATGGCGCACGACATCGCTGGAAGCCTTGCCGCCCAGCAGCAGCACCAGAGCGTCGATCAGGATCGACTTACCCGCGCCGGTCTCGCCCGTCAGCAGGTTCAGCCCCGGTCCGAACACAGCCGTAGCGTGATCGATCACAGCATAGTTTTCAGCGCGCAACTCCAGCAGCATCTTCCGGCCTCGGCAAAACGGGTGTACCGCGAGGATAGCAAAACCCAGCGGAAGACGCACCAGCGCGTTCACCAGCGAATGGCTATCAGGCACTGGAACGGTTCCCGGGAGACTTTCAACTACAATAACGATAACTTCATTGATGAAGTGGAATCCATACGCGAGACAAGTAAATGAAATTTCATGCGGCGAAAGTTTTCGTATTGCTGGCAATGACCGCCGGTACAGGAATCGTGCAGGCACAGACCAATCCTGTAGCAACCACGGCATGGCGCGCGGGTAGATTCCACGTCGATGCGAAAGGCGTTATCGGACGGTCCGATATCGTTCTTGGCCGGGCGAACACTGCGGTGAAAGAAGCGATGCAACTGGGCAACGGCAGCCTGGGCGTTGCGGTCTGGTCTGAGCAAGGGCTTACAGCGCAGTTGAACCGCGCGGATACGATGCCGGACCGTCTGTCTCCGGGGCAGGTTGTTGTTCCCGGCCTCAGCTCGCTTACAGGCGCAGCGGACTACGCCGGACGGCTTGATCTCTATAACGGCGAATTCCGCGAGCAGGGCGGCGGCATGACGGCGACAGCTTATGTGCAGCCGGATACGGACACCCTGGTCATCGAAGTTACTGGCGCCAAGCCTGACGCATCCGAGACTGCGGTCTTGAAGTTGTGGGAACCGCGCTCGACGCACGCTGCCGTGAATGAGCGCGTGGGCGTGCTGTCGGATTCATGGCTGGACAACAAGAATCCGGAGTGGTCGGGCCTTCCGTTCGGATCGCTTTCCGCAATCACCGTGGAAGGCCGCGACGTGTCGGCGAAGGTAACAGACGAGCGGACCATTACGGTTTCATTCCGCCCATTCGCCGATGGACATTTTCGCGTACTGGCCTCGGCCCCGCATTTCGATGGCAAAGGCGATGTGTTTGCCCTTGCAAGGACGGCGCTGGCGGGAACAAATCCTGAAGCGCATCGGGCATGGTGGCACAGGTTCTGGAATCGCGCGGCGATGGTTCGTATCGACTCGCCGGATGGCACAGGCGAGTATATGGAAAACCTGCGCAACATCTACCTGTTTTCGGCTGCCGCCGAACGCGGCACCGAATATCCTGGTACGCAGGGTATTGCCGACATGCTGTCGTCAGCGCGCGATGTCCATCAGTGGGACCCCTCGGCATTCTGGCACTGGAACCTGCGCATGCAGGTTGCCGCAAATATGGGAGCGGGCCTGCCCGAGTTAAATGCACCGTTTTTCAACCTCTATCGCGAGAATCTGCCCAGTATCGAAGCCTGGACCAGGCAACACATGAAAGTGCCTGCGGGAGCATGCGTTCCGGAGACAATGCGATTCAACGGGCGCGGCGTTGAGTACGAAAGAAGAGACCCGCCGGAACCGCCCGCATATGACTGCGATGCGGACTTCCCTTCTTACTACAATGCGCGCACGCTTTCCACGGGCGCTGAAATCTCGCTGGAGATATGGCGGCAGTATCAGATGACGCGCGATCGCGCCTTCCTGGAGAAAAATTATCCCGTGATGGCGTCGGCAGCACGGTTCCTGCTTGGCTATCAAAAGATCGGTTCTGACGGACTGTTGCACACCAGTCCGTCGAACGCGCACGAACAGCGGTGGGACGTGACGGACCCGACCACCGATCTTTCGGCGACGCAGGCTCTCTACCCCGCAGTGATCCAGGCAGCCAGGCTGCTCGGCAAAGACCCGCAGCTGGTCCGGGATTTGCAGAATGCGATTCCAAAGATACCGGCTTTGCCGCGCGCTTATGCCTCGGATCTCACCAAGCTGGTCTCCGCATCGGACGCGCAGAACAGCGACGATGTAATCGCCGACTCCTATCTTCCCGAAGCAGAGGCGCGCAACTTTGAGAACGTCGGCCTCGAACCGGTCTGGCCATACGGAGTGATCGGCGACACGTCGCCTTTGTTCCCGCTGGCTATACGGACCTTTGAACATCGACCGTACAAGGGGGCAATAGACTGGAGCAACGATCCAGTCCAGGCGGCGCGGCTGCATCTGGGTGACGATATGGCATCCATGCTGCGGAAGATTACCGAACAAACGCAACTCTACGCGAATGGATTCAGCGGCTTTGATAGCACAGATAAGGAGTTTCCTGAGTTCTACATCGAGCAGTCGGCACACGTTGCCCTTGCGCTTCAGGAGGCGCTGGTGCAGGATTACGACGGAGTCATCCGGATTGCGCCTGCTCTTCCTTCGGGATGGGATTTTGCGGGCAGCGTGTTCGTGAGCGGAAAAACCAGGGTTAATGTCGAGACGCGCCGGGGTGAAGTTGTAACTGCCGTGATCGAGGCCGGTACGACAGAGCCGTTGCGGGTTCGCAGTCCCTGGCCGGGTAAGCAAGTGGATGTAATCACCGGAGACGGCCATCGAAAGGTAGTCAGCGGCAGTTCTGAGAGTGAGCTTCGTTTCAATGCCGTGGCAGGAACCAGTTACCTGATCCAGAAACATGACGCTCCGGTGACCGCGCTGCCGTTCGCGCCGGTTAGCGGCACCGCCGCACGCGAGGCGCGAAAGCTCGGCCCGGTACAGATTGGAATTCCGCCTGGCCCGGCCCGATAACCAGCGGCTCAGGGGCGCGGGCCCTTCGTCCAGTCCTCGACCTTCAGCTTTTTGATCCGGCTGAAGGCATGGTCGTTGGTGACAAGAACCAGTCCCAGAGCAAGCGCATGGGCTGCAATCATAAGGTCGATATCGTCCATAGGCTGGCCAATCTTTTCCAGCGCAGCCCTGAGCAAGCCATATTGCTGCGCCGAGTCAGAATCCCAAGGCAGAATCGTCACGCGAGCCAGAAACTTTTCTACCAGTTCATGAAGACGTGCCTCAGCAGGAAGCCGTGCCGCGCCATAGCGCAACTCAGCCTCTGTAACGGCAGAAACGACAAGCTGTCCTGCAGGAAACTTGCTTGAACGAAAGTCTAGAGCGTGGCTGGTTTTCTTGATGATGAAACTAGCTATGTTTGTATCAAGCAAATACTGGTGCTCCATCAGAACAGGTCTCGTTTCTTTGGAGCTGAATTCTTGCGGTAGGCCATAAATTCAGCAGGTGCAGGATTCTCGTCTCTGAATTTAAAATAATTCTCCCATGTATCTTCCGGGCGGCGAGACAAGATCACGTTGCCGGTATCCGGATCCTTTCGGACATAGACCTCTTTCAAGCCTTGAAAGCGGAACTCGGCAGGCAGGCGAACGGCCTGGCTTCGGCCATTCAGAAACAACTTGGCAGTACGCGCCATCATAACCTCCTTCAGAAGCACATACAGGAGTATATATCATTGGTATATTCCAATCAAATCCATGCAGGCGTTTCCCTGCTCCCCCCGTATCGAGCCGTATGCGCCCGCCTCTTTCCTGACTCATCCCGATTTACACTAAGTACTGGTGGGTAACTAACTATGCTCTCAATCTCAGCCCTCTGTCTGATCCTTTTTCAGGAAGGCGACACAACTGCCATGCCCTCTCCGGACGCCAGCTCCAGCGCGCTCCTGGAGATGATTCACAACAGCGGTTGGGTCGCTCTTACTGTTCTCGGCATCCTGCTCGTGTGCAGCGTCTTCTCCTGGGCCATCATGTTTGCCAAGTGGAGAGGGTTCTCGCGGGCGCACAAGCAGAGCCTGTACTTTCTGCGCGCCTTCCGCAAGTCCAGCAGCCTGAGCGAGATTGCCTCCGCCGCCGACAGGTACAAGCCCAGTCCACTGGTCAGCGTCTTCCACGAGATCCACGACGAGTACCAGCGCCAGAACGGAGGCCGCGGACGTCCGCGCAATCCTATCGCTCTGGAGCGCTCGGCACTGACCGCCGCCAGCGAGGCGCTCACCTCGATGGAAAGCCGCATGACCTGGCTGGCCACCATCGCCGCCATCGCGCCCTTCATCGGACTGTTCGGCACCGTCATGGGCATCATCGACGCCTTCCACGGCCTGGGCCAGACGGGCACGGCGACGCTGCGCTCGGTGGCTCCGGGCATCTCCGAGGCGCTGATTACCACCGCCGCCGGCCTGTTCGTCGCCATTCCCGCCGTGGTCGGATACAACCAGCTTACGGCGCGGCTGCGCGAGTTCGCCGCACGCATGGACGACTTTGGACGCGAGCTGCTCAACGCCATCGAAAACGCGGCCATGCTCTTACCGTCTGAGCCGCAACCGCAGGTTCATACCCAGCCATTCACCCACGCCGAAACTCGCATCGAAGTTCGATCCGAAGACCCGCGACGGAGGCCCTAGTAGCCATGGCCTTCTCATCCAAGGGACACACGCAGTCGGCGCTGGCAGAGATCAACATCACGCCGCTGGTCGACGTTGTGCTGGTGCTGCTGATCATCTTCATGATTACCGCGCCGGTGCTGCAATCCGGCATTGATGTCGCCATTCCCAGGACGCGCACCGTCAACCAGGTCACCGAAGAGCGCAAGGTCGTCACCATCGACAAGGACCAGACCGTCTTCCTCGACGACAAGCCCGTCAACGTCAACGAACTGCCGGGCATTCTGCGCTCCTCAGCAAAGGGTGACCAGTCCAGGCGCGTGATCTATCTCCGCGCCGATACACGAGTTCCCTTCGGCGCTTTCGCCTCGGTCATGGACGCGGTCAAACAGGCAGGCATCACCAACATCAGCATCGTCACGCAGCCCCTGGAGAAATAACTGGCGTCCTCTGCCCAACTCGGCCTGGCAACCTCGTATGAAGATCACTTCCGGGGACCATTTGCGCGCTCCATTGTGCTGCATCTTCTGCTGGCCGGAGCCGTCGTCGCCACCGCGTGGATCCACTTCAGCGGCACCGAGTGGGGCAATCAGGGCGCAAACGCCGGTGCGATCCAGGCAACCATGGTCTCCTCGCTTCCGCTGCCCAATCGGCAGCGCGACTCCGATACGGGCGTGCTCACCAGCGACGCTCCCAGCGCGGCTCCGGTTACAGCCAAGGAGAAGACCGAAGTGCCCGCGCCAGACGCCGTTCCCATTCCGGAGAAGATCACCAAGCCGGTCAAGACTGCCGAAAAATCTCAGCCTGCTCCGCCCAAACATCCTCAGCCCGTGCCGCAGCAGCCGACGAAGGCCCAGACAGGCGAGACGGCAGGCATCCGCATTCCGCAGTCCACACTCGACATGCGCAACGGCAGCGCCAGCGCCACCGTGCAGGACAGCAACTTCGGCGCGCGCTATGCGTACTACGTCAACATCGTCAACCAGAAGGTAGCAAGAAACTGGTTCACGAAAGAGGCCGACCAGCAGGCCTCGATAGGACGCAGCGTTTCGGTCGTCATCGACATCGATCGCGATGGAAAGCCGTCGAACCCTCGTGTCCTGAAGAAAAGCGGGTCGCCCACGCTGGACCTTTCCGCCATACGAGCAGTCGAGCGCGTTCAGGATGAAGGCTTTGGACCGCTTCCCGCAGGCAACCATATCACCGTGGAGTTGACCTTCCACTACACGCAGCCGTAAGGGCCTGGCAGGAAGTTTATTGCCTTACTCCGCTTGATCTTGAATTCGACATAACAGCCGGATATATTACTGGTTATAGGAGGGGGATGCGTGCATGAGCAGCCTGGCACAAAAACGAGCCCTTACAAACTATCGGCAACGCCTCAAGACACGAGGAGTTACACGTTTCGAAGTTCTGGGCCTCGAAACCGATAGGAACCTGATTCGCACGCTTGCTGGAATGCTGGCACAGGGCAATTCGGAATCAAAGCGTATTCGATTGGAGATTGATCGTACTGTTACCAGCCCGGCAAAGAAGGGAAACATTCTTGCATCGCTTCGCCGCTCACCACTGGTTGGAGCTGATCTGAAGATCGAACGGCCCTTCGATAAGGGGAGGAAGACCGTTCTGTGACTCGATACCTGCTGGATACCAACATCATCTGCAACGCGACAAAACCTCAGCCATCACAATCGCTTCTCCACTGGATGGCTGATCAGACAGATGAATCGTTGTTCATCTCCTCGCTCAGTCTGGCAGAGATATGGCGGGGAATTCTGGAGAAACCAGACGGAAAAAAACGCCGCGAACTGGAGACCTGGTTTGGGGGTCATGAAGGCCCTCAGGCACTTTTTCGCGGCAGAGTGTTGCCGTTTGATGAGAACGCCGCCCTTGTCTGGGGTCAGCTCATGTCGGAAGGAACAGCATCTGGTAAACCACGGAGCGCTCTGGATATGATTGTTGCAGCCATCGCAAAATCAAACGATTGTGTTCTTGTCACCGACAACGAAAAGCACTTTCCGTCGATCCGGTTTATCAATCCTCTTTGTCCCCCCGGAACCCGGTAACTTTTTCAACCTTCCGCATACGGCACAAGCCATGAACAATTCTGGATAACCGTATAATCAACCGAATAGTCACATTCCGGGCGGTTTTGCGTCTACGATAATAGTGATGAATTTACGTCTGGCTCGCATTCCCTTTTCCTGTTCTGTCAGGTTGTCGCTGGCGGTGTTGATCCTTTTGCCCCTTTCGCTCTCTGGAGCACGTCTCCAGGCGCAGGACTGGTTCAAGACGGACATCAACTCCGGCGTCTCCAGCATCCGCATTGCTGTGGCCGACTTCAAGGCGACGGCCGCCGATCCGCAGAGTCTCAAGCGGACCTTCGACACCACCCTGTACGCCGATCTGGCCAGCGCAGGCATCTTCGAGATCGTGTCCAAGAGCCTGGCTCCGCAGGCCTCTCCGGCCACGCCCGCCGAGATCAACCAGAAGCAGTGGTCCGACGCTCCGGCGTCGGCGGCGATGGTGGCCTTCGGCAGCTTTGGCGAGCAGGATGGACACGTCCGCGTCAACGGCTACCTGGTCGATACCAAAAACACGCTGAATCCTCTGGTCTTCACCAAGCAGTACAACGAGGAGGCCAGCGATGACGCCGCCCGCCAGATCGCGCATCGCTTTGCCGACGAGATCATCTCCCGTCTCGGCGGAGGCGTTCCCGGCATCGCCGAAACCAAAATCTATTACGTCCGCATCTCCGGCGGCACCAAGGAGATCTGGGCCATGGACTACGACGGAGCCAACCAGCACGCCATCACCAAGCTGGGAACCGTCTCCATCTCTCCGCGCATCTCGCCCGATAACTCGCGCGTGGCCTTCGCGTCGCTGGGCAAGTATGGCTTCCAGATTCAGATGTACTCGCTGCTGCTGAACCGCATGGTGGCGTTCTCTACCGCGGGCGGGACCAACCAATCGCCAGCGTGGTCGCCTGATGGCCGCAACATAGCCTTCTCGTCGTCGCGCTCGGGCGATCCGGAGATCTGGATCACCGACACCACCGGCGGCGCGGCCCGCCGCATCACCAGCTTCCGCGGCCCTGACGTCTCGCCTGTCTTCAACCCCAAAACCGGCTCGCAGATCGCCTGGATCAGCGCGCGCAGCACCGGCCTGCCCCAGCTCTACATCATGGACACGGACGGCTCGGCCATCATGCGCATGACCGACGGCGGATACGCCACCTCGCCCTCGTGGTCTCCCAATGGCCAGTTCCTCGCCTTCGCCTGGAACCGCAAGTACGGCCCCGGAGCGCCCGGCGGGCAGGACATCTACGTGATGGAGATCGCCACCAGACGCTGGATTCAGCTCACCCACGACACGGGCCGCTGCGATTTTCCCTCGTGGTCGCCCGATGGACGCCACATCGTTTATGCCAACTCAGCCGACGGACGGGCCGATCACACCCGCATCTGGAGCATGCTCGCCGACGGCACCGACCGCCACCCGCTCACCGGCCCCGGAACAGATATGCCTAACTGGAGCTGGAAATAACAGCCGTTTTGCTGCGATAATCAACCCAAGCCTTGTAATTCCGTTTTACGATTGTTTGCAGGAGTAAGTCTCAATGCGCGTCACACTGAATTCATTCTGCAGAACCCTGGTTCTGATATCCGCCGCTACCATGCTCAGCACCTCTTTCGGCTGCCACAAGAGAGACAAGAGTATCGACTCCAACGCGCTGGGACCGGCAACGCCGACCGAAAGCGCCGCGCCCCAGCCCACGGCCAACTTCACCGCCGATCCGACCGAGATCGACCTGGGCCAGTCCGTGGTCCTCAACTGGCGCACGATGAACGCCAACTCCGTCACCATTGACGGCATCGGCAACGTTCCCGTGAATGGAACC
>WQYS01000034.1 GCA_009781125.1 Acidobacteriaceae bacterium
CACCGGAATCGCCAGCAACACCACTCCTGACTCGCGCCAGCCCAGAAAGAGCGCGATCAGAAACGTCACCGAGAGAGTTGCCAGCAGGAGATGCTCGAGCAGATTATCCGACTTCGCTTTGGCGGTATCGCCATAGTTCCGCGTCGTGGTCACCTGCACGTCGCTGGGAATCTGCACGCCCTTCATCTCGTCGATGCGCTTGAGAACAGCGTTGGCGATGTCGGTAGCGTTCGTCCCTTTACGCTTGGCGACGGTCACGGTGATGCCCGGATATTGTTGCGGCGCGTGACCGGCAGCTGCGCCCGCGTTTGTGGTTCCGAACAGAACGTAGTTCGCCGGTTCCGGTGGTCCGTCGATAATCTGATCGGCCACATCGCGCAGATAGACGGGACGCCCGCCGCTGGCAGCTACGACCACCGATTCAAGATCCTTGCTGCTGGTAAACAGATTACCCGCGTCCACGCGCACTTCTTGATTGTTCTGGGCAAAGCTGCCTGCCTGCAGGCTTGCATTCGCCGCCTGTAAACGGCCCACGATGATCGCGGGCGAAAGTCCGTAAGCATTGAGTTTTGCTGCGCTGAGCATGACGCGCATAGTACGGGGCAGACCGCCGATGACAGTGCTCTCGGATACATCCGGTATCTGCTCGACGTTGTGGCGAACTTCGTCGGCGATGGCGCGGAGCTGATACCCGTCGTAATGTTCTCCCCACAAAGTCAGCGAAAGAATCGGAACATCATCGATGGACCGCGCCTTAATGATCGGCTGCGTCACGCCCGGCGGAATCTGGTCGAAGTTTGAATACAGCTTGCTGTACACCTTGATCAGCGCGTCTTCCTGCGGAGTTCCCACCAGGAAGCGCACGATGACCAGGCTCTGCCCAGGAGCCGATGTGGAGTAGATGTACTCCACGCCGGAGATCTGGTGCACCAGCTTCTCGATGGGAAGCGTGACCCGCTCTTCCACCTCGGCGGGCGACGCTCCCGGCATAGCCGTAACGATGTCGAGCATCGGAACTAGAATCTGCGGATCCTCTTCGCGCGGAATGATGGCGACGGCAAAGGCTCCCAGCGCCAGCGACGCTACCACAAACAGCGGAGTCAGCTTCGAATGCAGGAACGACTTCGCCAACCGTCCCGCCAAACCCAGTCCGTGATCGTTTGTCATGGCTGGGCCTCGATTCGCTTGCCCGCAAGATCACGGTCTGCGGGACTGTCCACAAGTCTCTCGTTGGCGGCAATTCCAGAGAGTATCTCAACCGCATCTCCGTGCGCTGCGCCGAGAGTTACATACCGGAGCTGCGCCACGCCGTTGCTATCGAGCACATAGGCACAGGGCAACGACCCGCGCATCACGATGGCGGCTCGCGGCGCGAGGATCGCCTGTTTTGTACCCGTAGGAATCTCCGCCGCCGCATACATGCCTGCGCGAAGATTCGGTGACGGCGGGATATCGATCTTGACCAGAAAGCTGCGGCTCGCGGCGTCTGCCGCAGGAACGATCTCCGATACTGTCCCGCTCAGAGCAGCGTCTGGAACACTGTCTACCGAGACCGCGATCTTCATCCCTTTGCGGACAGATCCAATCGCCGACTCTGCAACCGAGGCCTGCAGTTGCAGCGGCCCGGCGCTGTCGATCTGCACCAGCGGAACGCCGGGCGAGGCCAGCGCGCCCGGGTCAACCATGCGGCTGGTGACGACGCCCGCAAACGGCGCGGTTACTCTTGCATAGCCAAGCATCGAGCGCGCGCCGGACTGCTGCGCCTTCATCGCATTGACCTGTGCGCGCAGAGCATCCACCTGGGCCGATGCGGCTTCGGCCCGGCGCGTTACCTCGTCCATCTCCTGCGGGCTCACGCTCTTCTCGGATTGCAGTTGCTTGTATCGGGCCAGCGTACTGGCCGCCAGGTCGGCTTGTGTCTGCGCTGCGATCTGCTGGTTCTCTGCCGCCTTCACGGCTGCCTCGGCCTGATCTGCCGTTGACTTCAACGTGGCAGAGTCCAGTACGACGAGCGTCTGCCCTGCGCGGACAGAATCGCCTTCACGCACCAGCACCTGCTCGACGCGGCCCATCACCTGCGCCGAAAGCATCGCCGTCTGCCGCGCGCGGAGCGTTCCGGTCGCCTTTACGGTCACGGGAGCCTGCTCCTGACGGCTCTCGACCACTCGCGCCTGCGCCGTTTCGATGGCTGCGTGATCCGCAGGCTTGCTCGATTCGCAGCCCAGCACGGCTGCGGAAATAACAGCAATTGAAACTATGTATCCAGAAGCCTTCATTGCAACTCCTCCGCTCGATCTGCTGTCAGTGTTCCTGTTGCGAATAGCTGTTGTGCGTATGCCATAGCGTTGCCGTAGACAGCGTGCCAATAGTTCATCTGCGCCTCGCGTTCGGCGTCTTCGGCGCGAAGCAGATCGGTGATGGTGGTCAGACCCGCGCCGTAGCGGTTCTTCAGAATGCGCAGGCTCTCTGCCGCCTGATCGATGGCCGCCCGCGCCGTCTCCAGAGATTGCTCCGCCGTGCGGCGTTGGATGTGAGCCTGGTTCACCTGCAACCGGACCTGCTGCTGATAAGCATTCCTCTGGGCATCCACGCGCGCTTTGCCTGCCCGCTCCTTTGCCAGTTGCGCGCGCTTGCCGAAGGGAAGAACATCAATGCCGATTTGAACTCCGGCGACCCAGTTGTTTCCGCCCTGTCCGCCCCACTTCTGGCGGTCGTCCTCCCAGTTGCCGTAGGCTTTGATCTCGGGCCCGAAGCTCGAACGGGCCGCGCTCTCCGCGGCTGCCTGCGCCGACTGCGCCTGGCTGAGTGCAGCAAGATCGTGGCGGCTGCGGAGTGCTGTCTGCATCTCCTGTTCGAGGTCGCTTTGGGGGAAGCTCTTCGGCTCGATAGGCTGAAGCGTCGAAGTTGCAAGCTCAGGCGCGCCTATCGCAACTCGCAACTGCGCCCACGCCAGTTCAAGGCCGCCTTGAGCGGCGATCAGCGCCTGCCTGCGTGCGGCGGTGTTCACCTGTGCCGACATGCGATCCGACTCCACCGCCAGCCCGGCCTTTACGTGATCGTTCACCGAATCTTCGAGCGCCTTGGCGGTCTCCAGTTCGTGCCGGGCGATCTCTGCCTGCCGCACCGCGTACAGCACTCCCTGATAGGCTTGGACCGTATCGAAGACGACCCTCTGATCCACGGCCTCGGCGGACGAGGCGGCGCTCTTCCGCATCAGCTCCGCGCCTTTAACCATTTTCTGCGCGTGCAGGGAATCGAACAGCAGCCAGCCACCCGAGATGCGCGTGCTGAAGTTCCCGATGGTGTCCGGTTTGTTCAGCGCGTCGAGCGCGAAGTCCGCCTGCGCGAACCGCTGCTGCCGCAGACGGGTTCCGAAGGCATACACGGGATCGTTTCCCCGCGAGATGTCCTCCGCCAGACTGACCTGCGGCAGGAACTGAGTTCGGGCCAGCGTGACGTTGGCCTTCGCCTCATCGACGCCCGCTTTAGCATCATCGACATCCGGGTTCTGCTTCAGAGCGATCTCGATCGCCTGCCTGAGCGTCAGAGGTGCCAACAAATCCTGCGCTCGAATCCCGGGAGAAATTATGCAACCGATCAGGATAAGCCATCGGCCTGTCCAAAGCACTCGTCTCATCTGTCTGCTCTTTCCCCTTTATTAGAGAAAAGTCACAGCAGAACAAAAGCGTTACACGATTTCTGCATTCTCTGAAAAAACTGTTCTAAATCTTCAGCGCTCCGGCCAGCTCTCTGACGAAGAGCTCGGCATCGGTCACCAGCCCCAGCGCCTGGAAGGTGCCGCGATCTGCCAGCTTGGTCACCGTCGCCGGATTGATATCGACGGCCACCACCTTGACCGACGCGGGCAGCATGTTTCCGGTGGCAATCGAGTGCAACATGGTGGCGATCATCAGCACCATCTCGACGCCGTTGAGCGCCTCGCGCATGCGCCGCTGAGCCTCGCCCATATCGACGATGACATCCGGCAGGGGGCCGTCGTCGCGGACCGATCCGGCCAGCACCAGATCGACATTGTTCTTCACGCACTCGTACATCACGCCCTCGCGCAGGACTCCGCTCTCGACCGCCTGCTTCAGCGATCCGGCGCGGCGGATGGCGTTAATCGCATACATATGATGACTGTGCCCGCCCTCAACCGGCTGGCCGTCATGCAGCGCGACTCCCAGCGAGGTTCCCATCAGAACGCTCTCCACATCGTGCGTGGCAATGGCGTTGCCGCCGAAGAGAACCTGCACGTATCCGGCGCGAATCATGGCGGCCAGGTACGGTCCCGCGCCGCTGTGTATGATGGCCGGTCCGGCGACCACTAGAATCTTTCCGCCGCGGGCGCGCGTCTCCTTCATCTCGGCGGCGATCTGGTCGATCACCAGCCGTTTGGGCCGCTCCGACGAGACGTTGCTGCCCATGAAGGAGAAGACCTCCCGCTCGCGCGCGCGCTGCGGCGGAAAGACCCTGATGCCATCGTGTCCGACCACCACCATATCGCCCTTGCGAACCGAAGCCATCGGCACCATGCGCGCGTGCGCCGGCTCGCGGTCGATTACGATCACCAAGTCCATCTCGGTGTTTTCTACATCGATCCAACGTCCGCCCAGACGCACCTGCGTCGGCATGTGCGTGGTCGAGTAGAAGTCGTCGGGCAGAGCGCCATCGCTCGGCGCGGGCTGCACCTGCGCGTCGGTTCCCGAGGCCAGTTCGGCTCCGAACTGCTGCAGCGCGGTCAGGATGCGGCTCAACTGCGCGTCGCTCTGAGCGATCACCTTCAGACGCGCGAACGAGGCCTCGTCCTTCCAGCGTCCGACGCGAATCTCCAGCACGTCGAAGGCGCCGCCCATGTCCATCACGGTGTCGAAGACCCGGGGCAGGATCAGTGAATCGATAATGTGTCCCTGCAGAATGATCTCTTCACTAAAGCCGCCGTTTGCCTGTCCGTTCATATCCCTCAGCCCTTCCGATAGTTCTGTTAACCAGTTTCGCAGCTATCCGGAGAGATACCAAATTCCGGCTGAACCCAACTTTGCTGCGTGGTAGAACTATTTTCGCAAAACAATACTTGGTGTTTTTTGCACATAATTCCCGTTTTTATAGCAAATACGACGCAGCGCAGCATGAACTTCGACCTTCATGGAAGCGGAAAAGTACGCCTCGCGCGATTTTTGGGTGTAGCAACTCTACTTGTCTAGAGGTTTAAATCACATGAATGGTCATGTTTGGAAGAAGAGAACTCATCTCGTTAACCTTTCAAGTGCTATTTTCTTCAAAATTTTGAAGCAAAATCCGAAACGTTCAATCATTCAAGATCAGTCCTGTTGAAAACTATAGATTGTTACAAATGACGTCATGTTTGGTTGAAATGTCCGAGACTACTATCTCCAGCCGGGGCTATGCAGGTTAAAGATGCCATTTATGGAGCAACGCTTTTTCTTCCGGTTGGGCAGGCAGGTGAGTTTTTCGCCTGTTTGCTTTTCTGACAAGGATGCAATCAATGTTGTTCAAAAAAGACGTTTGAAGGGTTGGTAACACTGTGCTATTAAAACGTTCCAATATGTTCGCTCGTGCATGGACTCTGGCTGAGAGTCTTGTGATGTTCTCCCTGCTCGTGCTGCTGGCCATTGTGTCAGGCGGTCCGGCTGCGGCGCAGACGATGATCTCGGGAACATTTGCCGCTGGAGCACCACAGAATAGCGGAGCCTGTAACGTTGCCACGGACAAATGTTATTTCCCTAACATTGGACGAGCAGCGGTGACGGTCATCGACGGCAGCGCTGGCACAGTGACCATCGTGCCCGTAGCGACGGTCCCCTTTGGCGTCGGCATCGACCTGGCGATGAACAGGATTTATGTCACCAGCTCTTCGAACGGCAATCTTTACGTGATCGACGGCACGACCGACACGCTGAACGCGACCGTGTCGATTGCATCGACCAGCAGCCTGGGTTTTCCGGCAGTCGATCCTACAACCCACTATGTCTATGTTCCCGACACGGCGAACGGTGCGCTCATCGCGGTCGATGGCACAACTGTTAATGGCATCACTGCCGTCTATGCTACCTATGCTGCCGGTCCGGATTCTATCAGCGCCGCGGTCAATCCGGTCACGCACAAGGTGTACGTGAGCAATCCGGGCAACGCTGCTACGCCGGGCAATGTTTCTGTGTTTTATGGCTATGGCGCGCAGGGTCCGGCCAGCGCGGTGAGCTTTATTACGAACCTCTCGGGCACGCCTTATAGCTTAACCAACCAGCCCTACTATATAGCTGTCAATCCTGTCACCAATAAGGTATATATTACCAACGGATACGGCGTAATGGAGATTGACGGCGCCACCGATTCGGTTATCGGCACCTACGGTGTTGGCATGTCGACGATGGGCATCGCCGTGGATCCAGTGACGAACAAAGTATTTGTCGGCGGCAGTTCTCTGACGCGGATCGACGCCTCCTTGAGCAACGTGGCCAGCCTGACTCCCGGGCCAGCCTATTTTCCGGCGGTGAACCCGGCGACGGGGCAGGTATACGCAGTCGGCTACAGCTCGTCGAACAGCGTCTTTGTGTACAGCGAGCAGACTAGTACTCTTGCGACTCTGACGTCGCCAGCCGGACTGACGCAGCCTCACGGTGTTGCGGTCAACCCCATCTCTAATACGGCCTTTGTCTCCTATGCGGGCACGGGTTCCAACAGCGTGGCCCAGATCAGCGGCAACGTGCCCGGAGACGCTCCAGGGTCGCCGGTGAGCAGCGGCGGCGGCATTACCATGAGCAATCCGGTCCTTGAACCGTACAATCCCACGACCGCGATTGATAACAACATAGCGTATGTGCAGAGCGGCGGCACCACAGCCGCAACGGCTCCGTACCTCTATGCGATTCCGCTGCCAGCGACGGCGCACGGCCCGGTCGGCACCATGGTCCCGATCCAGCTTACGGGGGGGCAGTATACGAGCCCGAATGTTTGCCGTCCGATCAGCGCGCGCATCAACCCGTCGGTAAACCGCGCCTACTTCCGCATCTCGTGCTCCACGGGCTATGATGGCGTCGCTTATGTGGATACATCGACGAACACGTTTCCCGGAACCACGGCCAGTCCGTGGGCCGGAACGCTGATCTCCACCAACCCTTCGGCTCCAACCGCGCTCAACGGGGGAAAATATACGGGATGGAAGGTTTGCGGCCTGGAGATCAATCCTGTAACGGACGCAGTCTTTGCCCTGCTGAAAACCGGAGGCACCAACCCCTGCCAGACAACTGCGACCAGTGCTGAGATGGTGACGATCAGCGGCGCAACCGGCGCGCAGCAGACGCCGGTCGCGCTGGGCACGAACGCGACCAACTCCTTTGGCGTCGATGCCGCGTCCAACAAGGTCTTTGTGGGAGAGTACACCAGCGCTTCGGCGGGAGCCGCCGTGGATGTGCTTGACGGCGGAACGGGCCAGCGCATCACGACGGTTACCTTCACCAGCAACGCAGGCGCGCAGCCGGGCAGAGTGCAGGTCAGTCCTTACAGTCACAAGGCCTATGCGGCTTTCGGAAGTGGAAACAGCAGTCCAACAGGTTCATTTCGATCAGCTACGATCCCGTCAATGGATACCAGGCGTCGAGCGCGGTAACGCTAGGCTCTTCGACGGCGGGTCCGCTGTCGTTCTTTACCTTCGACCCGAACGGGTATGCTTATGCAGCGCAGGCCAAGGCCAATTTAGTCTTTCCGATCAACGAGTCCACCAATGCCGCTGCTCCAGCGGTGTCGGTCAACTCTCCGGGGTCGATCTGCGACGAGCCGGTCTCGCACAAGGTCTATGTTCCCGTCACCAACGCCTCGACGGTCAGAACCATTGATGCGACAAGCAACACTTTGCTGAGCAGTTCCATTACGGTCGGGGGCACGCCGTCCAACTGTAACCTGACTGCGGACGGGCAATATCTTCTTACTTCCAATACCGCCAACGTCTCCATCATTGACCTGCGGAGGAACTATCCCAATCCGTTGATGGTGGTTCCTCCCATCACGCCGGTAGTTGATTCCATGACGGTGCCTGCGCCTGGCGGCGGCGACTACTCCATCTTCGTGACCGAGAACCAGACGCCGAGCTTCAACGTCATGGCGGCCAGCAACTACTCCGGCGCGATGGGCGACTCCAGCCTCACGGACCCGCGTCCGACGGTGATTTACTACAACGTGGACGGCATGACGACGCCGCCGATGCAGACGGCTGCGCCGACGGATGCGACCGGAACTCCTACCGCGCACTTTATGGCCACGGTGCCCAGGCAGCGAGTGGGCGTGCATTACCTGAATGTCTATGCTGCCTACGGAGACGAAGCCAAGGTGCATGAGACCAGCTCTTCGCCGCAGTTGAGCTTGCTGCAAACTCTCCAGTTCATGGTGCGGCCGACGGAGACGTCTACCAAGCTGACGGCAGACTACAACCCCCAGGTCGTGGACAACCCCGTAACCTTTACGGCGACCGTAGCTCCGTTGACGCCACAGCCGAACGGCTTCCCGCTGACCGGTCAGGTGAACTTCGCTGTGGGCGGAGTTCTGCTCTGCGGCACGGGCTCGCTGCAGGACTGTCCGCAGTTGCAGCAGTTGCCGGATCCGGGTAATGCCGGAGCGTACATCTACCAGGCAACGCTCACCGTCCCCAGCGCGATGACGGCGGCGGCGGGCCAGCTTGCGCTTGGCCCCAACGACATCACGGCGACCTACTACGGCGATACCTCGTACAGCGAATCGGAGAGCGGCACCTATACCGAGAACATTGTTGACGGGACGGCAACGACGCTGACGTCGGCCAGTCCGAACCCGCAGACCTATGGCCTCAACGTGACCTTTACCGCCACGGTGACGGTGGATTCGGGAGATGCGGGCGGACCTGCCTTGACCGGCACGGTGAGTTTTTACGATGGCGGAACGTTGATCGGCACCAGCCCGATCACGCTGGTGGGCGGCAACAACTACCAGGCAACGGCGGACTTCAGCACCAGTTCGCTGGTCGTAGGCCCTCATATCATTACGGCGGTCTACTCAGGCGACACCCATTACGGAAGCTCGGAGAGCAACGAATATCCGCAGGAGATCTCCGGGGTCATACAGCCGCCTCCGGCTATCGGACTGGGCTCCTATGGCGTAGGCGTCAATCCCGCGACCAACACCACTTACATCGCCAATAGCGGCAGCAACACGGTTTCGGTCATCAATGGCGTTACGGCCATAGTTAGTTCGATCTCCGTGGGCAGAGGGCCATATACCGTTGCGGTCGATCCGGTCACGAATACGGCCTATGTCTCCAACACGACGGACGGCACGGTCTCGGTCATCGACGGCGCCTCGAAGGCGGTAACGGCAACAGTGCCCGTAGGCATGAATCCGGCGCAGATGGCTGTCGATGCCGCGGCAGGTTATGTCTATGTCGTCAACACCGGATCGAGTTCGACGCCGGGTTCCAGTTCGGTTTCGGCGATTAATGTCTCGAACCCAACTGCGGTGACCACGCTGGCGCTGGCTTCGGGCGCGTGGGGAATTGCTGTCAATCCGACCACGCACAGGGTTTACGTGAGCAACGGCGTCAACTCGGTCTCTGTCATCCGGGGCCTGTCGTCCACCAACTCTACGCTCAGCCTGAGCGCTACGGTCTACGCCGGAGCCAATCCGTCGGCCATCGCCGTCAATCCCGTGACGACCATGATCTACGTGGCCAACTACTGGGACGGCACCGTGTCGGTGATCGATGGTACGACGAACACGGTAGTGGCGACGCCTGCCGTGGGCACGAATCCGGCCTCGGTGGCGGTCAATTCCGTGACCAACTGGGTCTACGTGGCCAACTACGCCAGCGGCTCGGTTACGGCGATCAACGGAGCTACGAATGCTTCCTTGCCCGAGATTGCAACCGATAACGGACCTATCCAGTTGGCGATTAACCCGCTGACCAACCAGATATTCGTCGTAAATTCAACGGCGAACACGGTGTCAGTCATTGATGGGGGCACGAATACAGTAACAACTCCTTCGCCAGCCTATTCGACGATCAGCTACAGCGGCGGCACCAGTACGATTGCGACCAACCAGCCGGCGCTGGCAAGTAACTCCTGGGGAGTCGGGGTCAACGTAATTGCGAACAAGGTCTATATTTCGACCAGCGCCTCGCCCATCGTAGCCACCGTACTGAGCGGCGATACGAATGCTCTCTATGGCACCATTACAGGGCTGTCTTCTCCATACTATCCAGCCTTCAACCCGCTCAACGGCGAGGCCTACATCGGCACGAACAGTAGCTTCCCCAATACCTCAGCCACTTCCGAGCCGCTACCGACAGTGTATGCCGTTCAAGGGGCATCGATAGTGAAAAGGATCTATGTTCCGCTTCCTTCCGCGTGGGAGTCGCTGGGCATTCCGCTCCCCTCCACCTGGAGAACGGGGAGCACCAGCACGGCCTGCAGCACGGGAGGGGGAGATGTAGACGTGCTGGGAGGACGGTACATTTCTCTTCTTATATGTAATGGGGGAGACTACTACCTTATCTGGATCAATGCCAACAGCGATCCAGCTACAGACGATACATTTGGTGGGCTTCTTTACGAATTCCCCGTTGGAGTATCCCCAACGAACGGGTATCCCAACACTGTTACCGGTACTTATTTTATGGTTGGCAGCGACGCCATGATGAGCGTGATCAGCGCCTCAGGCGAGCTTGTGAACCAGACGAGCCTGGGGGGCATTCCTAATAGCGGTATCGCTCTCCTTGATGTTGATAGCGCGTCGAACAAGGTTTATGCCATAGGGTATACGGCTCCTCCCGCGGAGTCGTCTAATTTGTATGTATTCGATGGGACCACTGGAAACCAGTTGCCGACGGTTGCCCTTGCCCCTGGCGCGAAGCCCCAGGCCGTTTCAGTAGACCGCTACAACAACAAAGTTTATATCTTGAACGGTGACAGTACAGTAGATGTGGTTGATCCAAGCGTGATTGATCCAGTTACTAACAATTATCAGGTAACTACACTTTCCATTGCCAATCCCTCTGCTTTAACCTTTGGCCCCACAAGCGTTTTGGTTACGCAAAATGGAACCGGGATAACCTCTTTCACCACAATTACCAGCGACACGAACGAGATTGCGCCGGTTACCGGAAGCGTAACAGGATACGTCACGAATAGCTTGATTGATCCGATATCCGGGAACTCGTATTTTACGATCGGCTCGAACGTTGCGGTGGTGGATGGAGCAACCTTCGCGCAGCTTGCCTCAACTCCGGTTGGCAGCAGCCCATACATTATCGATCAGTCTGTCGATTACTCGATGGACGTGACCTGTGGCCTGCTTTATGTAGGGAATACAGGCAGCGGGTCGGCTTCCGTCATTCAAGCTCGTCCGGCGGCAGGCAATTACTCGGGCGTTTACATTGATAGCAGCACACAGCAGGCGATTCAGTGTCCTAATGCTGCTCAACAGCCACTAACAGTTACCAGTATCGTCGGAGGAACTCTCAATCAGCTTACCGGTCCCCAGTATAAGATCTACTCGGCGAAGAACTACACGCCCCAGTTCACGGTCGCGGTGAACAGCAACTACACGGGCAGCGGAGTAAATGGCTACGACACAGGAAAGAACCTGATGCCGACTGCGGTCTACTTCAGCGTAGACGGCAGGTATCCCTATCTATCGGCGCCCCTGATTCCTGGCACAGTAGCTCCCTGTCCAGACACAGCCTGCGCTACGATAACCATACCTCCGACGCGAACCGGAGTTCATAGCCTGTACATCTATGCGGCGTACGGCGACGAGGGCAAGAGCGCGAACTACTCCTCGACCTCCGATCTGAGCGTGATTGGAGTCATGAACTTCGCCATCATACCGATTCCATCGACGACGATGGTGACGGCCACGCCGTATCCGCAGGTCATAAACAGGGACGTAACGCTGACGGCGACGGTTGTGGTTCCCAATGGCGATTTCACTCCGACCGGTCTGGTGGAGTTCCGCGATGGAGGTGTTTCGGGCACGGTGATCGGCCAGGGTTATCTGCCGGACTGCACCGCCCAGCCCACGATGTGCAGCAGCGACGGCACCAATGATTCCTACATCGTACAGGTGGTCGTGAATACGTTGTCGCTGGGCTCGCACACGATAGCCGCAATCTACTACGGCGACGCTACCTTCGGCGAATCGTACAACACGACGACGGAAAGGATCGTCGATCCGACGATCGTGTTCATTCCGCCGTATCCGACGACGGTGGAACCGTACGATCTGAACAACGAAGTGGGTGGGCCCGTGGTGGATGGGACGCCGTACACGCAGTTGATCCAGGCGTATGACGACGCTTACCAGACGGCGGCTTACAGCATAACGCTGGCGGGCGGAGGCGCGTTGTGTCCGGCGGACTCTATCCCTGGGCTGCCGGGCGGATTGACGTGGGGCGCCGATCCTGCCAATCCGAACGACAAGATCATCATCACGGGCACGCCAATGGCGCGAGCCGGAATCTACTGTTTCACGGTGACGGCAAGCGACAACACGTCAATTCCGGGGACGGACCTTACCGCGACCCAGGTGTACACGATCACGTTAGAAGGCGCGTCGATTGTGGTGACCTCGGGCGGCGGGCAGACA
>WQYS01000035.1 GCA_009781125.1 Acidobacteriaceae bacterium
ACCAGCGTCTGCAAAAAGCCTTCGATCTTCTCTGACTGAGTTGCCGCGGAGCCCATCTTTGTGTTCCTCATCTGTCTGGTACGGTTTCATCCTATAGCAGCCAGCGCGGAAATGCTCACACCCGCGCTGACCGTGTCAGCTATCGCTTGCCCTGAATCACAGTTGGTTTCTTGCCGAGACCGGCCTTGCGGCGCGCGCGCTTGGCGGCGATCTCGCGCATCTCGCGTCCCACCGAGGTGCGGTTCATAATCAACTGCTGCACGATGCCGATCAGGTTTCCGACGGCCCAGTAGAGTCCAAGGCCGGAGCCGTAGTTCCACACGATAATGCCGGTGAAGGCCGGCATGGTGAAGGCCATCATGCGCTGCTGCTGGCGGTCGATTCCCGGCGAAGGCGTGTAGAGCTGCATCATAACCTGGCTTACGACCATGAGAATCGGCAGAATGTGCCGGGGGTCGGGAGCCTGCAAGTCAGGCAGCCAGAGCCAGGGCGCTCCCCTCAGCTCAACCACCTTGGGAACCATGGTGAAGAAAGCCCACAGGAAGGGCAGCGTGATCAGTGTCGGGATGCATCCGCCGAACATGTTGACGCCGTGGTCCTTCTGCAGCTTCATGATCTCCATGTTCATCTCGCTGCGCCTGGGGTCGGTGGGCTTGAGGCCCTTGTACTTCGCCTTGATGGCGTCCATCTGCGGCTGGATGCGCTGCATCTTCAGGCCGTTCTGCATGGTCTTGATGCGGAACGGAAGCATCGCCAGATTGATGACGATGGTGAGAAGAATAATGGCCCATCCCCACGATCCCGGCCACGAGGCCGTCACGTGCGTGTGGACGAGCTGCAACGCAATGAAGAGATACTTGCCGATCGCTCCCCAGAAGCCGAACGACAGCAGCGGCTCCAGCGTGACCGGGCGGCCTCCGGTCGAAGTTGCGGAGATACCCTTTAGTACGTTGATCGCCTTTGGCCCGACGAAGACGCGCGTCCGGGTATGGCCGCTCAGGTCGCCGAGCGCGGCGCCGAGGATCGGGACATTAATCGGTCCCTTGGAGCCTGAGACTGAACCCCATCCAGTGCGGCGTATCGTCTTCTCTACATCGAGCTGGTTGTTGAACGTAACTACGGTGGCCGTCTCGGGCTGGTCGGGAAGGAAGACGGCGGCGAAGAAGTTATCGCTGGCGCCGGCCCAGTCGAAGGGACCGCTCAGAGTTTCGCCGCCGGAGACGTTCTTGGCGGCGGGATGCTCGCTCGATCCGTTGCGCGAGAAGTCTACCGTTGCGCTGGCGTAGGTCGTCTGGTCGAACTGCGAGCCGAAGCCGCCGGGCCAGGCCAGCAGCGCGCGGACCGGTGCGCCATTGCGCGTAACCTTGACGTCGGCGTGTAGGACGTAGCTCTGGTCGAAGGTGAAGGTCTTGGTGACCTCAACCGAGCCGTCGGAATACTTGAACGTGAGCGTGCCGGGCGCGGAGACTGATCCCGTAGCAGAGGGAATATACAGACCCTTGGCCAGCTTTGCGGTCAGATCTGGTTCATAGGTGTGGAGCGAGAGAGGATAGCCGAACGTCTCCGCCGCCTGCGCGTGAACGATATCCAGGGGCTTGCCGTTGGCGTCCTTGAAGTCCTTAAGAATCCAGCTACGCGCCTCGCCGCCACGATTGGAGAAGGTGATGCGATAGAGCGCGTTCTCAACCACGGTGGTCGATTCGGCCTGCGCCTCGACTACGGGAACCGTGGGTACCTTCGGAGCTGCCGTCGAAGCCGCTGAAGCCGCGGGCGTTACGACGTTCGCGCCGGGCGCTGCTTGCGCGGGGACGCTCTCGGTTGCCGCCGGAGTTGCAGCCGGTGCGGGCGGCGGAGCGTTCTTCGCTTTGAAATACTGCATTCCGAAGAAGACGCCGAGCATGACAACCATCATCACGAGGAGAGAGTTGTTATTCGACGGCCCTCCGGATTGGTTAGGGTTTCTGAATTCTGCCAAGTGTGGAGTTCCTGTTCTTTACGGAGAAAGGCATCCTCTGCGATGCGCCTGATACACCATGGTAAATGGTTGACAAGGCCCTAGAGAACAGATGCCAGCTCCGAAGGCCTTATCTCAGTATATATGCCTGAAAATGAGGGTTTTTACCCGCAAGAGGTTAAATTTTGCTCGTCGTTTCCGGATTGGACGCGAGCGGCACCGGATCAAACCCTCCTTTGGCAAACGGATGACAGCGGACGAGGCGGCGAAGCGCCAGCCAGCCTCCGCGAACCGCTCCAAAACGGTGCAGCGCCACGTAGGCATACTCCGAACAGGTGGGCAGGTACACGCACTGGCTGGGGCTGACGACATGCAGCACCGGCGATACAACAAACTTGTACACACGCCAGAGAATCAGCGCAGCAACAGAAAGCAGCCCGGGTTCTTCTGCGTCATGAACTGGTTTCATCGGGGCTGTCCTTCGGGTTCCGGCGCTTTACGGACTGCTGTATCCGCTGAAAGACCTGCGCCACCTCGCGTTCGAGCAGGGCGAAGTCCATGTCGATCACGCAGAGCTTCGGATGCAGCACAACGTCCACGGGCGTCTGGAGCAATCCGATGTTATGCCGCACGGCCTCGCGCAGGCGCCGCTTGATGCGGTTACGGTCCACGGCCCGCTTGCTCAGCACCTTGCCGACGGTCAGGCCGATGCGCGGCGTCTCCGGCACGGCGTCCTCGCCCGTGCGCAGCCGGTAGAAGTAGCTCATCTGCCGCGCAAACTGCTTTCGCCCGGACTTGTACACGCGCTGAAAGTCTCCGTGCTTGCGGAGCCGAAAGACCGAGAATGGAGGATGTGCAGCCATATGTCAGCGGGGGCGATGCCTCTTCTATCGTATCCCGTGCCGCGTGGTCTATAGTCGAAGCCATGTCAGAGCTGGGCCGCGTCCTGATCCTTCTCGGGCTTCTGCTGGTGGTGGCCGGGCTGGTGGTGGCCGGACTCAGCCTGCTGCACCTGCCTCTGGGCAGGCTTCCCGGCGACATGACCTGGCGCGGACGTAACTGGCGGGTCTCCTTTCCTCTGGCAACTTCTCTGATCATCAGCCTTCTGCTTACGCTGATTCTGTGGGTGATTGGCCGCTTCCGGCGTTAACATGGCCGGACAAATGCTCTAAACTCAGGAGCATGTCCTCCGGGGAAAAGAACCCGCCGACACTGGCCAGCCTGCGGTCTCGCCGTGGCAGGCGTAGCCGCACAGCGTCTTCACGGCAGACTCCGGAATCGGAATCTTCCCTTCAAACGGGCTTTTCCTTCGCAGCCCCTGGGCCAGCCCCTCTACCTGAATCACCGCCTGTTCCGGCCGAACAATTCGAGCGCACGATTTGGACCGTGGCCGATCTGGTCGCCAGGATTCGCCAGCATGTGGAGTCCGCCTACGGCAGCCTCTGGGTCGAGGGAGAGATCTCCAACTGCCGCCCCGCCACTTCGGGACACCTCTACTTCACGCTCAAGGACGGAGAATCGCAGCTTCCCGTGGTTCTCTTCCGCCGCGAAGCAGGGCTGCTCCGGTTTCGACCAGCGGATGGGCTGGCCGTGCTGGTGCGGGGCCGCGTCTCGATCTACGAGAGCCGGGGCCAGCTTCAGTTCATCGCCGAGACCATGGAGCCGCGCGGCGCCGGAGCCTTGCAGCTTGCCTTCGAGCAGCTCAAGGCTCGCCTGCTGGCCGAGGGGCTCTTCGACACCACGCGCAAGCGTCGGTTGCCTGCGTTTCCGCGGGCGGTTGGCGTCGTGACCTCGCCCACCGGAGCCGTGCTGCGCGATATTGTTACCGTGGTACGCCGCCGTCACGCCCGGCTCAACCTATTGGTGTACCCCGCGCTGGTGCAGGGTAGCTCGTCGCCGGAGTCGGTGGCAAAGGGTGTTCGCTGGTTCAATAGCCATCCGGGGCTGGTCGATATCATCGTCATCGCCCGCGGCGGAGGTTCGCTCGAAGACCTGGCCGGCTTCAATGACGAATCGCTCGCCCGCGTGATAGCCGCTTC
Organism: Acidobacteriaceae bacterium; assembly: GCA_009781125.1. Next base: position 3,994 of record WQYS01000035.1, read on the forward strand.
GCGTCTGCCGATCGTTTCAGCCGTGGGACACGAGACCGACTTCACCATCGCCGATTTTGTGGCCGATCTGCGCGCGCCGACGCCCTCTGCCGCCGCCGAAATCATCACTGCCGCGCAATATCAGATTGAAGATCGTTTAGCCGCGCTGGGCCTTCGCCTCCGCCGCAGCGTTCGCCACCGTCTTCTGCTGGCGGAGCAGAGCTACGCCCGTCTCTCCGCCGAGGCCGTTCTGGTGCGCCTTCGTGACGTCATCGGACGCCGCCAGCAGCACATCGACGAACTCGATCTGCGCGCGGAAGCCGCGATCGATCGCCGGACACGCTCTACGGGACATCGGCTGGCCGTGCTCGCCGCTCGCCTTGGCAGGCAGAACATCTCGCTGCATCTGGCAGCTACGCGGCATCGCCTGGAGCGGATCGGCGACCGCCTGCGCCGTGGCGTCGTCGAGCGGGTCGAGCGCCACGGCGGACGCATCGGCGCTCTAGCGGCGCGGCTCGACGCGCTTTCGCCGCTCAGCGTGCTCGAACGCGGCTATGCGCTGGTCTATTCTTCTGAGGGAACTCTCCTGCGTTCGGCGGCGGAGACCGCTCCGGGTGAAACTCTCCATGCGCGGCTGGCACGCGGTAGCCTTGAAGCAAGGGTCACGAAGACTCAACTGCCAGACACTCAATCAACGGAGAACAGCAAATCATGAAGAAACTTTTTGGGACCGACGGAATTCGCAGCGTCGCCGGGCAATATCCTCTGGACTCCGCTACGGTGTACGCCATCGGTCTGGCTCTGGCGCACTCGCTTGCTCGAAAGACCTCTTCGCCGCGGGTTTTGCTGGGCATGGACACGCGCGAATCCGGCCCATGGATCGTCGCCACGCTGACCTCGGGTCTCGTGGCCGGAGGCGCTTTGGTCGAAAGCGCCGGAGTAATCACTACGCCAGCCGTTGCCTTTCTTACTCGCTCGCATGGATTCTCTGCCGGCATCGTGATCTCGGCCTCGCATAATCCGTGGCAGGACAACGGCATCAAGGTCTTCGGTCCCGACGGCTACAAGCTCGCCGACGCTACCGAGATGGCGATTGAAGACGAAATCCTGCGCCGCCTCGAATCTACTTCGCCGCAGGCCGAGAGCACGGCTCCAGCCCCCGAGGTGAACGAGGCCGACCGCGCCGAGTACATCCGTTTTCTGCGCTCTGCCGTGCCGGAGCTTTCTCTCGATAACCGCCGCATCGTCATCGACTGCGCCAACGGGGCCGCGTCGGCTGTGGCTCCAGAGCTGTTCGCAGGCCTTGGTGGCGAGGTCATCGTCGCCCATGCCTCTCCGAACGGACGCAACATCAACGAGCAGTGCGGCGCGCTTCATCCGGAGATCGTCGCCACAGCAGTTAAGCATCACGGAGCTTCGATGGGAGTCACCTTCGACGGCGACGCCGACCGCGCTTTGTTTGCCGACGATCAGGGACAGATCGTGAATGGCGATGCGGTTCTGCTGCTGGCCGCGCGCGATCTTCACGAACGCGGCCAGCTTGCGCAGGCGACCGTCGTCGCCACCACCATGAGCAACATGGGGCTGGAGGCGGCGTTGCGGCGCGATGGTATCCGCATGCTGCGCGCGCCGGTCGGCGACAAGTACGTTCTGGAGCAGATGCAGGCCACGGGCGCGGCTCTCGGGGGCGAGCAGAGCGGCCACATCATCTTTGCAGGCCGCTCGACTACGGGAGACGGCTTGCTTACGGCGCTGCTGGTGCTGGATATTGTTCATCGCAGCGGCAAGACGCTGCGGGAGTTGGTTGCCGACCTCAAGGTCTTTCCGCAGGTCATCGTCAACGTGAAGGTGCGCGAGAAGAGGCCGCTGGACTCGATTCCTACGGTAGCGGCGGCGATCTCTGCCGCCGAGAAGGAGCTGGCGGAGTCGGGCCGCGTAGTCATTCGCTACTCCGGCACGGAGGCGCTGGCGCGCGTCATGATCGAGGCCGAGAGCGAGCCGCTGATGCGTCACCACGCAGACGCCATCGCCGGAGCGATTAGAACAGAGTTGGGAATTTAGGGGCGACATATGCATTTGGGGTTTCGCTTCCAGGTAGGCCAAGCCTTTAGGTTTGGCCTACCTGGAAGCAAAAGCTCCATAGTTTGCGCCTCTGGGGTGTCTCTGTCAGATGGATATGTACGTTCTTACCAGTACTTTGAACTCATCAAAAGTTTTACTAACCAGCCTGCGATCAACGAAACGAGCCATGACCACGCCAGAGGCTTCGCAAGATTCAAGGGCAATCGCCGGATCAATTTTATGATGAGGTCACAGGCGCTTGCCGCCAGAAGTCCGGCAAACACCAGCGCGAGAGGGTTCCATCGCAACGATTCGGCAATCTCTCCGCGCCAGAGAGCGCGAAAGGCCCGGGTGCAGCCGGTTGTGGGCGCGGGCAGTCCGGTGACTGCCCTGAATATGCTGGGTGGGAGGCGTCCATGAACGAGAAAAAAAATGTTCCAGCAGAGATAAAACAGAAAGGCTGCCGCGGCGATTCGCTTCAGCCAAGTCTCGATCCGCAGCGGGGGCACTTGCGCTCGTCCTCTTTCAGGCCATCGACCACAAATGGAATCCAGCAGAGCGGAATGCAGAATAGCAGCAGCAGAACAAAGACAATCCATCCCGATTGCGAGACCTTCCGGCTCACGTAGGGCGGGCCTTCGTACTGGCAAAAGGGACATTTGAAGGCAAGAGGGTTCCAAGCTGGCGCTGGCGCCGCCTGCGGCATGGCAACAGGAGGAGGAACTGGTTGTTCTGACATTGCAGTAATATACGGCCACGGATGGGTCAATCGCAACCATCAATAAGGGTAGAGTACCTGAGTCAGCACTACGCCGGCGCGAAACACGAAGCCTAATCTCATCCCAGTCAAAAAGTGTGGCTTTTTTGCCACACTTGCAGCGCCCGCTCTGAGGCTAAGCTATAGGAGTCTTAAGGATCGCAGCGCGAGAGGTCGAGTCTGGCAGCAGAGACGCATTACGAACGGACCATACGGTCTGAGATTGAGTTCAGCGGCATCGGGCTGCATAGCGGAGCCTCGGTCTCGATGCGGCTGGTTCCGGCTCCGGCGGGCTCGGGCATCGTCTTCCGTCGCGTCGATCTTGAGAACTACGAGATTCCCGCCATCGGGCGCAACGTCGCCAAGGTCAGCTACGCCACCAGCCTGATGCGCGGCAGCGTGCTTATCTCGACCACCGAACACCTGCTCAGCGCGCTCGTCGGCATGGGCGTCGATAACGTGATCGTCGAGATCAATAACCTTGAGGTTCCCATCCTCGACGGCAGCGCCCTGCCTTATGTGGAGGCCTTCAACGCCACGGGACTGAAACAGCAAAGACGCCGCCGCGAGTATATCCGCATCCTGCGCGCCATCGAGGTCCACGAGAGTAACAAGTTTATCGGTGTCTATCCCGGCCAGGGCTGCCAGATCGACTACAGCATCGACTTTCCGGAGCCGATCGGCCACGGACGCTTCGTCGGCGACCTGGCTCGCGGAGACTACGAGCGTCTGGTAGCTCCGGCGCGCACCTTCGGCTTCAAGGAGGACGAGGCCATGCTGCGCAACATGGGGCTGATTCGCGGCGTCTCCGATGAGAACGCTATCGTCCTCACGCGCCAGGGAGTGGAGAACGGGCCGCTGCGCTTCGCCGACGAGTTTGTCCGCCACAAGGTGCTCGACCTGATCGGCGACCTGGCTCTGGCCGGACGCAGAATTCAGGGGCGCATCCTCGCCGAGCGCGCCGGACACGCCATGCACACGGCGCTGGTGCAGCGGCTGCTGAAGGACCGTTCGGCATGGGAGATGACTCACTGCGTTGAGAACAGCGAAGAAGAGCCGGACTCCGCACGCCCGGCTGCACACGAAGCCGCCGTTTCTGTATTCTGAACTCAAGGAAGTGTATTCGGAGTTTTTTGCTTTTGCTTCTAGGTAGGCCAAGCCTTTAGGCTTGGCGATCTCAAAACTCCAGAAAATTTAGGCCTTTAGGCCCTGGGGTATGTTTTTTTCTGGTTGAGAAGAGAGCATACCCCAGGGGCTAAAGCCCATTCTATCGCAGGGTTTGAGAATGCCAAGCCTTTAGGCTTGGCCTACCTGGAAGCAAAGACTTCAAATGAGATTGTCTTGATTCTGAACTGACTCGATGACCAAGAAGCCTGCCACAGCCGCGATTGCTCTGGGCACGAATCTGGGTGACCGCGAATCTAACCTGCGCGAAGCCATTCGGCGGTTGGCCGCGCTGGGCGAGGTCGAAGCCGTCTCCAGCTTCCACGACACGGAACCGGTTGGCGTGCTCGATCAGCCCAGGTTTCTGAACGCCGCCCTGCTGCTGCGGACAGCCTTAAAGCCGTGGCCATTAATGCGCGGCCTGCTTATCGTCGAAAAAGCCATGGGAAGAAAACGCAAGGGCGTCCTCTCGAAGGGACCGCGCGTGATCGATCTGGATCTTCTTCTCTACGAGGACTGCGAAAGCAGAGTAGTGTCTACGGCAGAGCTTGCGCTGCCGCACCCGGCGATGCACGAACGCAGCTTCGTGCTGGACCCGCTGGCCGAGATCGCTCCCCGGATGCGGCATCCCGTACTGAAGCGGACCGTAGCGGAACTGCGAGCGGAGCTGAATAAAAACTGAAGCCGCGATCCACGGGAAGATCACGGCCTCAGATCCTTCGAGGGGCGCGTGCGCGTCGCCCCTCGTCAGACATCTATCTATAGACCTTCTCTATATCTATAGGAATAAGCACAACAATATATTTGGCAACGACATTAGTTACTGCAACGACTGCGCACCTTACAACGGACGAAGCCAGCCATGGCAGGCAGTCCGGTAAGAATTAAGAAGATGCTCCCCGGCTCAGGAATGGGAGGCGGGTTACCTCCACCGCCCCCGCCATTCCCACCACCGCCGTTACTCCCTCCGCCTGCGGGCCAGAACCCCGGATATCCGGTACCAGGACCGAAACCGGGCGCGCCCGGGATGGATGAAGAAGAAGAATAAGCCGGTGCGACCGAGCCTTCGTCGAGCGATGCCAGCTCAATCGGAGCCGTAGGAGTGCCCGGTAGAAAGTTGCCGGGGGGAGGAGCTGCCTCGATCAATTGCTGGGAAGGAACCGTCTCTTCCGGAACGTCGCCGCAGGCCATCCGGAGCCTGCGCAGAATCTCCTCGCGGGTCATGCGCGGAGGGCCGAAGGCTGCGCGCTGGAGATGCGGCCTCATCGACAGCGGCGGCTTGGTCAGAGCGCCTACATGGCCATGAACATAGTTGTGGAATTGCCGGTGAGCGGCCTTCGCCCGCTGCACTACGGACGAGTGCGCCAGAGCGTTGCGATACTCCACCAGCCACCTCTCGCAATCCGTCGAGGCCCTGACCCCTTTTGCGGCAGCAATCGTAACCAGAAATAAAATCAGATACAGCACAAAACGGCGCATCGATGATTTACCCGTGTGTCCCTGAACCCTTAAAACGGTTCATATATTTTTCTGCTACAGACGCAGCAATCAGGCTGCCAAATCAGAGAAGGCCCGAAAATCCCCCGAAAACAGCGGAAAAATGAATATGTCTGGTACATTTCTCAAAACAAAAGGAAAATAATTGCCCACGCAGATAGACGCGCAGGTTCACATTGCCGCTCCATCGGCTCGACAACAGAGGACCGCTCGGGCATTCTGATGGATGTCCATTTGTATCACCGGAGGAAACGATGCCCGAGCTTCTTCATCTGCAAACCATGCTCTGCGAGGTTACGGAAGGCGTTGCAACTGTGACGCTCAACCGGCCCCAGGTTCTGCACGCGCTCAACACTCAGGTCTTTGACGAGTTGGAGCAGGTCTTCACCCTGTTGGGCCGCGATGCTGGCGTGCGGGCGATTCTCGTCACCGGCTCCGGAGATCGGGCCTTTGCCGCCGGAGCTGACATCAATGAACTTGTCCTGCTCGATGGAGCCGGAGGAGAAAAGAAGGCGCTGCGCGGCCAGGCTGTCTTTCATCTCATCGAGTCCTGCGGCAAGCCTGTGATTGCATTGATTAATGGCTTCGCGCTGGGCGGAGGCTGCGAGCTTGTTCTGGCCTGCCACCTTCGCATTGCCAACGAGAATGCGCGGCTCGGACAGCCCGAGGTCAAGCTGGGTCTGCTCCCGGGCTATGGCGGAACGCAGCGGCTGCTGCGGCTTGTCGGTCCTTCGGCAGCGCTGAAGCTCATCCTGACCGGCGCGATGATCGACGCGGCGGAGGCCCTGCGCATTGGCCTGGTCGATGAGGTCGTCGCTGCCGAGCGCCTGATCGCGCGCGGGCAGGAACTGGCTCATGCAATCGCCGCGCAGGCTCCGCTGGCGGTTGCCGCCTGCCTCGACGCCGTTCGCCGGGGAGCGGATCAGCCGCTGGCCACCGCCCTGCGCTTCGAGGCCGAGCTCTTCGGCAGGCTCTCCAGCACCGAGGACAAGGCAGAAGGCACAAAGGCCTTCCTCGAAAAACGCACGCCTGTCTGGAGCGGACGCTAGGATTACAGTTACAAGCAAGAATTAGGTGCCCGGAATCTGGCGATTATCGACACATAAGATCAAAGACAAAATCCAGAGAGATTTCAATTTATAGATATAAACTTCTATTTTTCATATATTTTAACAATGTAAGCGTTTAGTTCAAATTTGTAAACCCATAAAATTGTGACAAATATCACATTCAAAACATCTGGCATCCAACTTGCTTTGTGACGTTAATCACTATCGTTTCGCCGCGAAGCGGTGGCCCGGCGATTCAGTCTCATGAAGTTCTTTTCTTTCCAGGAGGGGGCAGCATGAAACGCATATATTTATTCCTAACTCTAACCATCTTCTTGCTGCTTGTTTCGTTCTCCTTGCCGGCCCAGCAGCAGGGCTCGATCACCGGTGGGCTTAATGGGGTCATCACCGATTCGACGGGCGCGGTTCTGCCCGGAGCAACGGTCACACTGGTGGGCCCACAGGGGACGCGGACGCTTACGACCGACGGGCTGGGCCGTTTCAGCACGGCTGGCCTCACGCCTGGCTATTACGACGTAACCGTTGAAAAGACAGGCTTTAAGAAGGTAATCGCCAACCATAACCTGGTGGTGGTGAACAACTTTTCAGCGCTGAACCTGTCGATGCAGCCAGGCAATGTCTCTGAAACCGTGGAGGTCCGGGCGACGGCGATCTCCATCGACACGCAGAGCACCGCCATCACCCACAATCTGACGGACACGTTCTACAACAGCGTTCCCATGCCGCGAAACGTTTCGGCCATCTTCTACGCAGCCCCGAGCGTGATCGTGGGACAGGTGGCGGGAACGCCGGGGCAGATCGGGCCGGGTTCGGCGAACCCTTCCATCGGCGGAGCCTCGGGGCTGGACAATCTCTATGTTGTTGATGGCGTGACGATTACCGATCAGGCCTTTGGAAGCATTGGAACCTACAACCGCTATCATGGCTCGCTGGGCACGGGAATTAATCTGGCCTTTATCAAGGAGGTCTCCGTGAAGACGACCGCCTTCGAGCCAGAGTACGGCAAGGCCACCGGCGGCATCGTGCAGATCGTCACCAAATCTGGCGGCACCAGCTATCACGGAGCGGTGGCGGCGTACTTCGGCCCGGGCTCCTGGTACGCGAGCCGCTACCAGTTCTATCAGTTTGGATTTTTGCAGGCGACTCCGCCGTCGACGCTCTCCAGCCCGCAGTATGACGCGGCCATCGAGTTTGGCGGCTACGTGCCCGGCATGAAGAATCAGTTGTTCTTCTTTGGCGCATTCAATCCCGCGCTGCGCCGGGACGTCATGCAGGCCAATCCGAATGCTCCGCCGCCCAGTGTTGCCCTGGGAGCGCTCAATTACAGCACCACGACGCTGAGCTGGGCGGGCAAGCTGACTTATACCTTCGGCTTGCAGTCTACATTTGAGGTGTCGGCCTTTGGCGATCCGTCGCGGCACAACGCGCAGCCCTTCGCCACGGGAATCAACGGCATCTCTTCGTACTTCCCGGAGACGACGGCCAGTTCCTGGACGTTCGGCTCGCGCAACGAGGTCGCCCGCGTCACCACGGCCATTACGCCGCGCTGGACCGCCGACGCTTCCTACGCCAACAACTACAACCACTTCGACGAGATACCGGCGTCGAACGGCTATGGCATCACCGACGCCAGCGGCAACTCGCTGCCCTCGCCTGCGGCTTCGATTACTCAGGGGCTGGGCGCCTACGAGCCGTCGAAGAACAACACCTGGAGCATCGCGGTCAATACGACGAGGATATTCACCTTCCTCGGCCAGCACACCGTCTCGGTGGGGTATGCATACGATCACACCAACTTTCTCGATCTGCCCTCCCGCTCCGGCGCGCTGTTCGTGATTCCGAACGCGAACGAGCAAGGAACTCTGCTCACCAGCCTGTTCTCTAACATACCGGCGCGGTCGGCGGGCGCTCTGACCAACGCGCAGTTCCGCATCGCCGCCACCAACACCGATCCCACGCTCACGCTCACGGACAGAACCTGCCC
>WQYS01000036.1 GCA_009781125.1 Acidobacteriaceae bacterium
AATCCCTCCGCCCCGACCAGTCGAGCCGATCCAGCAGGAAGAGTGGCCGAGTGGTTGATGGCTCCGGTCTTGAAAACCGGCATACCAGAAATGGTATCGGGGGTTCGAATCCCTCCTCTTCCGCCAAGGCCTAGTCGAGACATCCAGCACAATTTCGCGAAGACAATGGTGTCCAGTGAAGAACGGTGTACGCCAGCTTCAAATGGGTACGCTTCCGACGTATATAATCGTTTTCGATTGGGGTACATTCCCTTAAAACCGTCCTTGGAGTGATGTGAACGGACTGCCTCGCCGATAGCAGAATCTGCACCGCAAAGACGAAAGGCAACCCCAATATCCGCGTACCCGGGGCGCGTTTGAGGTCGCTTCAATCTGTCTGCAAGAAAGGAAAAGTATGTATGGAACACAACGATCTATCTCCGCAGGAGTTAGTTGACTTCGTAGAGAAGACAAAGGACCAGTTGAAGCCCATCCTTGATCTTCCTGGCGCGGTACTCTTCAACTCATATAAGACTCTCAAACAAGGAAGATACTATTTTCTCGGGATCAATCCAGGGGGTGTAGACGGTCTTAAAATTCGCTGTCATTTGGAGCTACTGGCTCGAAGAGGATATACCGCCGACCCTCCATACGAAAGCGCCTATGATGAAAAATGGACCAATGGCCCTGGTCAGCATCTGTTACAGAAGAATTTCAAGTTTCTCTTTAAAGAACTCGGTGTATGTTACCGCGATGTCTGTGCCACTAATCTTGTCTTTGCAGGCAGTGAGCATCAGGACGACTGTAAGTGCCCTGATGAGCAAGGTAATATCCTGGACTGGGAGGAATGTGCAGAAAAAATTTGCTGGCCAGTCCACGAGACCATATTAGATGAAATCGTTCGACCAAAAGTGATCGTCACATTTGGCTTTGATGTCTTCGATTTTATTTTTAGAGTGCGAAAAGGCAAGGAATACTATCCGCACATCGATCCCAATAAGCAAGGTGTCCGCCGTTGGTGCGAGGCTAAACTTACGGTAGGCACAGCTACGAAACTTATTGGTATCCGGCATCCTCATCCTGGAAAAGGAGGTCCTTTTGACCTCGCCAAAAATGATGGGATTATCGGCGAAATCGATAAGTTCCTCAATGACGAATCCTCGCTACCCGTGAGGACGTAGTAGAAAGATTGACCGATCACGTTGTACCGGCTGACATCGCAAAGAAAGACGAAAATGGAGATATCCAGTAACGTCCAGTAAAGAACAATAGAACCCGCTAACTACGCTGGTATTATTGTTTCCGCTCCCCGGAAGCGGGCAGGCTGGAGAGTGCTGCCGCCGTACCATCTTCCGGCTCCTGAACAAAAGAGGGCGGACGGTCTTCGGTTGAGCCTCCCCGCTCGCGGTTGGGCTCGTCTGACAGCGTAAAGACCAGCTCCGAAGCGCCCTTTCCGAGCGCGCTCAGCGGCAGCCAACTGCTCGCATAGGCCGCGCCGTTCAGCGTTACTTCCTCAACATACGCTCCCTTCCCTTCCCCTCTGATCTTCAGCGTGCGTCCATCCTCGAAATGAATCGCGGCCTGCGGAAACAGCGGAGCGCCCAACACCACGCCTCCGACGCCCGGTACGGCGGGATAGAGTCCCAGCGCGTTCCATACATAGACTCCCGAACTCGCGCCGAGATCGTCATTTCCGGCCAGCCCGTCCGGAGTTGTCTTGAACGTCTCCTTCTCGATACGGCTGACCACCTCCTGCGTCTTCCAGGGCATCCCGGCGAAAACATAAGCATACGGTGTGCCGAAGTCCGGTTCATTGCCCATGTTGAAGCACGGCTCGCCCTCGCAAAGAAGTTTGACGAAGAACTTATCGAGGCGCCTTGCTGCTTCGGCATCGCCGCCGATGCGGCGGAAGAGCTCCGGATAATCGAACGGGACCATGAAGGTGTACTGGTAGGTATTGCCCTCTTCAAAGCCATACTGATCCGTGGGCACGGAGGATGTCTTCGGATGGGGAAGAGAGCGTTCGGGGTCGAAGCCCGGCAGCCATTGCCCGTCGGCGCTGCGAGGACGAAGCCACCGCGTCTCCGGATCCAGCAGGTTTCTCCAGCCCTGCGCCTGTTTGAGAAAGCGCTGGTAGTTCGCCGTATCGCCAAGCGCCTTCGCAAACTGCGCGATCGAGAAGTCGGCGGCGGCATACTCGAGCGTTCTTGATACGCCGATGGGGTCATCGGAGGGAACATATCCGTATTGCAAGTACGCATTTAAATACGGCCTCTCCGTAGTCTGGTTGTAGCGATGGCCGTAAGACAGCTCTCGGTCCGATACGGACCCGGCCTTAATCATGTATTGCAAAGCTGTCGTAGTGTCAAAGTCGCGCGCCCCAAAGGCATAGGCGGACGATATCACGGCTACCGGCGAGTCACCGCCCATGACATAGGTAGCTTCGTTGGCCAGCGGCCATCGCGGAAACCATCCGCTCTCACCGGCGTCATTGACCAGCGACTGCATCATGTCGCTGACACGGCGGCTGGCAAGCAGGGCTTGCAATTGAACGGTATTGCGATAGGTGTCCCAGTCGGAAAAGTTTGCATACTGCGCCTGCTGGCCGGGCTTGACCGTGTGCTGCTTCCAATCGAAACCGATGTACTCTCCGTTGGCGTCGCTGAAGAGATTGGGGTGCAGCAGCATGTGGTAGAGACCGGTGGCGAAGATCGTTCTCTGCTCCGGCGTTCCGCCCGCGACCTCAACCCGGTCGAGCAGCCTGGTCCATCTCTTGCGAGCCCGCGCGCGCTGCCGGTCGAAGTCCCAATCGGTGATCTCCTTGTCGAGATTGTCGAGCGCATTCTTCTCGCTCACGTAGGAGAGCCCCACCTTCATGCGGACCTCGCGCGCGCCGCCGAAGTCGAGCCATGCGCCGGTATGTTTGCCCTCGGCTTTTCTCTTGCCTTTTGCGATGACGCCTTCCTGCCAGGTGGCAACGTTCTTGAAGGCACGATCGAACCTGGCGGCAACGTAAACCGTGTAGCGCGTCGCCGAACCGCAGAAGCCACCCGCTGTGACTGTGCCAGTCAGCACATCCTCGCTCGACAACTCGACGCGGCTGCCATCCTTCTCCCGTCCTGCAGGAGGCAGAAACGGCATGTGAACATCCGAGTCCGCGCTGCCGCCAGTATTGACGAGCAGGCGGGCGGGCTTGCCCTCGGGGAAGAGAAAGCGGGCGATGCCGGAGCGGTCGCCTGCCGCCAGCTCCACTTTGACGCCGTCAGAGAGCGTGACGGCGTAGTAGCCGGGCTGCGCCTGCTCCTGGCCGTGATCGAAGCGGATGGCGTACATGTGCCGGTCTTTCGCCGGACTGACGTTGAACTCTCCCGTCCACGGCAGGACGGGGAAATCCGCCATGACAGGACACCCCACGCCGCTCAGGTGCGTAAGGCTGAAGCCGTATATTTTCTTGTCCGCGTGATCGTAGAAACCTGACACACCCGTATCGGGGCTCCACTGAACCATGCCAAAGGGAAGCGCCGCTCCCGGAAAAGTATTTCCCCTGTTGGCCGTCCCGATGAAAGGATCGACCGCACCGTAGAGCCCGGCAGCTTGAGCCAGCATCAGGCGGGCACAGAGAAAGGTAGACAGAAACACCAGAACACGGAACCCGGACAGAGCTTTCATCTTCTGCTCCAAACTTTGTTGGCTCATTGCTGCTCTAACAGAACGGCTGCATCCCATACTGCAATGCGGGTTAGTTGTTGATGATCTGCTCCAGCCGCAGGTCCCGAGAGGAAGCGCCTACGCTGACTATGCGTTTCCCCACGGGAGTGACCCATTGGCCGGAAGCCGTAGACCAGTACTGCAACTGGCGCGGCAGAACGTGCAGCGTTACCGTTCTGGCTTCGCCTGCGGCAAAAGCAATGCGGTCAAACGCAACCAGCGCGCGCACCGGAAACTGCACTCCGTCCGGGATGCGGCCGGGAGCGCCGAGATAGACCTGAGGCACCTCGTCGGAGGCTGCGCCGCCGGTGTTCTTAATGCGAACCCTCACGTCGAGACCGCCGTCTGTGGCCTTCTCAACCTTCAGGTTCGAGTATTCAAAAGTGGTGTAGCTTAGTCCGTAGCCAAACGGAAAGAGAGGCTCGATCTTCTGCTTGTCGAACCATCGATAGCCTACGTTCACGCCTTCACTGTAGATAGTTTTGCCGCCGACGCCCTTCCAGGTGCGTTCGGGATACCTGGGATCGGTGGCGGGGTAATCCTCAAGACGCTTTCCCCACGTCATGGGAAGGCGTCCGGCAGGACTGGTCTTGCCAAGCAGGATGTTGGCCGTGGACCAGCCGCCCTCGTCGCCGGGCCACCACATTTCGAGCACCGCCTTCGCCTTGTCTAACCACGGCATGGCGACCGGCTGAGAGGTATTAAGAACGACGATGGTATTGGGATTGACTGCGGCAACTTCCTCGATGAGCTTATCCTGCTCGCCGGGAAGGCCGAATACAGGAGTCAGCCGCGTCCACGCAAAAACTACAGCAACCTTGGCATTCTTCGCGGCGGCGATGGCTGCTTCATGGTCAGCCCGGCGCTGCTCCGGCGTGTACCAGTTCAGGCGGAGCTCGACCGGCGCATTCGACGTGTCGGGCGCGACGTGGATTTCAATCGCGTGCGGACCGGCGGCAAGGTCGATGGCTTCGCGCACGTTGGAAAGGCCGTCGGTCGTGGGGACGGCGTTGCTATGGGTGGCCTGCAGAATGTCTCCATGAATGTCGCCCTGCGAAGCGCCGGTTGCGTTGAGGAGCTTGCCATCAATAGAGAGATTGGCGTTCGTGCCCAGCGCCTGAAGATAAATCCAGTAATTGCCCGCATGAGGCACAGTCAAAGTACCCTTCCACGTGAGCGTGGCGTTGAGCGGAAGCGCGTTGCCGCCTTTGCTGGTGAAGTCAATCTGCTCATCGATCTGCGAAACGCCGTCGCCGGTGCGAAGCAGGCCGGTCTTGCCATCGTGACTGAGGAGCATGGCGGGAATCGTGGTTCCGGTCATGTCGTCATCGACGGCAAACTGAATGTTGCGATTGCCGGAGATCTTCCTTATGGCTTCGAGCGGACCGGCCTGACGCTGCGGAAGCCCCATGGAGCGCTCGGCATTGATTCCGATGGCGGCAACCTGCCCCGCCGTGGGTCCGATGAGAACAACAGAGCCGAGGTCTGCTGGTTTCAGCGGCAGGACTCCGCCTTCGTTCTTGAGAAGTACGGCGGCTTTCTCGCTGGTCTCCTGAATGATTCTGGCGTTGGCTTCGATGGCCTGCGCGGTGATCTCGTGTTTCTGCTGGCCGTCGAGATAGCCGAAGCGGACCATCTCATAGAGCACGCGGCCAGCGGCGCGGGTGATGGCAGCTTCGTCGATGTCCCCGTCTTGGATGGCCGCATCCAGCTTCTTGACCTCGAACTTGTTCTCGAAGTCGCTGTGACCGGTTGAGTGGCCAAACAGAATCGCCCCTTCGGGATAATAGGGCTCCTCGGGCATGTGGCCGCCGAAGGGATCGCCGCCGCCAGCGCTGGATTCAGGGCGCACCGGCGGAGCAGGGTCGTCGAGAGTGAAAAACGACGGGATGGCATAACCGGTCCACTCCGGCGTGCGCGCGCCGGGCATCTCCATATCGAGTCCGGCGTTCAGGAACAGAGCTGAATGCACAGCACCCCAGTCGGAGGTGACGAACCCTTTGAAGCCGATCTGGTCGCGCAGAATCGTGGTGAGCGCGTTTTTGTTCCCGCAGGCGTAGTCGCCGTTCAGGCGGTTATACGAGCACATGATGGACGAAACACCGGCGCGCACAGCCGCCTCGAACGGCGCAACATAAACCTCATGCAGGGTCTGATCGTCGATGAAGATGCTGTCGCCGTCGGAGTCGTAGCCAATCCAGTGCTTGGCCTGGGCCATGACATGCTGCGCTTGAATGCCTCGGACCTCGGCCGCGCCGATCTGGCCGGTCAGGAATGGGTCTTCCCCAAACGTGTTGAAGGCGCGGTGAAACTCAAGGTCGCGAGCGATATTGATAAAGGGCTGAAGAGCAACATCGATCCCGAGAGCGCGGGCCTCGCGTCCGATGACGAGGCCGTTATCCTCGGCGGACTTGACGCTGAACGTGGCAGCCACGCCCATGGTGGCGGTCTCTGCCTGAGAAGGATGACGGGTGAGCACGCCTGGCGGGCCGTCGGCAAAGCGGAGCCCTGGAATACCAAGGCGAGGAATACCGGCAAGATAGCCCGCCTGCCCCTGATAGGTATCGGCCTTCTCGCGGGAGCCCTCGACGAGAGTGAGTTTCTCCTGAAGGGTCATCTCGCTGAGCAGCTTGTCGACGCGCGCATCCCCGGTAACGGCGGGCACACTCTGGCAGAAGGCCGCGGATGCAGAGGCCAGCGCCAGCATGGCAACAAGACAGAAGATAACGCTTTTGCGCGGTGAATGGTCTTTCCACCTTGATTGCTGACACGGCATATTCACCACGAGTGCTCCTCGATCCATACTGGTTCCCAGAAAGCGCTGCCCCCCGTCTTACCGGCCGGGAGGCAGCAATTGTTTCCGGATGGGTTGATTACAAGGTTAGAAGGTGATCTTGCCCGTGAGGGTAAGCTCGCGTTTCTGCAGGAAGCCCAGCCCGGTCCCGCCGAAGCTGGTGTTGGCGTTCTGTCCAATTTGAGCGCCCCCTCCTACAGTGGTCACTGTAATGGGGGAGACACTCATACTTAAGTTACCGGATTGTATGTTGCTGTGGTTGAAGGCATTCGTAGCGTCGGCATGAATCTCGAACTTGGCCCGCTCCCCGAGATCGAACAGGCGAACCAGCGAGATGTTCACATTTTTATAACCCGGCGCGCGCAGATCGCCCTCTGCCATAGAGGTGGTACCGAGCACATAGCCGTCCGCGGAATACTTGCCGTTCGCTAACGTCGCCCACGGCGCAACCCAGCGATCCGGATTGTATTTCATGAGAGTGCCCTGGCCCGGTGTAATGGTGCGGCCGTCGGGTAGCGGGAGGGTCTCCACGCCGTCATACCTCTTCCGCAGGCGTTTTGGCAGCAGGTTCGGTTGACCCGCCACCGGGAAGCAGCGCCCATTCAGGCTGCCGCAGCCGGGGCCTCCGGGAGGTCCGCTCTGGAGCGTGACCGCGCCAGAGGCTCTCCAGCCGCCGATAATGGTGCGCGCAATCCGATAATGGGGATCGAGCAGCCGTCCTTTGCCGATAGGTATATCGTAAAGCACCATGCCGACAAAGCGGTTTGGAGTATCAAAGCTCAGGAGACTGTAGTTGTTATCAACGTTGATCCAGTCGACGGCAGACCTGGGGCCGCCGGTAGAATATCCCGCCTGCCCTTCCATGGAGGCCATCCCTCCAACTCCGGCTGCGCCCACGTTCGTGAATCCCATGGCCTTCGACCAGACGTAGCTGGCCTGCAGGAAGACACCGTGCGACATGGACTTTTGCCCCTTGACGATCAGGGAGTGATAGTTCGAGTAACCTAAGCTGCGAACCTCGGTTTGTCCCAGGAACGGCAGATAGTTGTACTGCGACTCCGCCGTAGATATAGTCGTTTTGCCAATGTCCCCGGATGCATTCCCAACCATAAACGGCATTGGATTGGGAACCTGCACGGACGATGGATCGCCCGCGCCGCTGGAGGCTATCCAGGCGGCGTGGTAGGTTTCCATGACGGCTGGAGGGATATTATGCCACCCGTTGAGGGGGTATCCGCCCCAGGAGAGATGCTGGGTCGCCGATCCGGCATAACCAACCGAAACCATCCAGTCCCGGCCCAGGCTACGTTCCACAGCGAGGTTCCACTGGTCCGACAGGCCGTTCCTGTACAAATACCGGTCGAAGAAGGAGACGCTCATATTGGGAGCGCCGTAGATAGATGGCGTCTGCACGGCATTGCTCGGAACAATCACGCGCGTGTTCTGCGGCTGATCAAAGCTCCCGATGGGAAGACCCGTGGTGGGTGTAATTCCATACGCATTGTTCTCAAGCACGGTGCCAAACGAAGAGGGACCATAGATCAGCCCGTTGGCGTTGAACCCGCTATTGCTGGGAATGTAATTCCTGCCAAACCCGCCACGGATCACCATGGTGCTGGTCAACTGGTAGCTTGCTCCTACACGGGGTGAGATATCTCCATACTCCGTCTGGTAAAGGTTGCGGCTGTAGCCGTCTACGCCAGGGAAGGTCAAAATACCCTGGCCGGCCAATGGATTCATTCCCGTTGCCATGCCTGCGCCATAGGGGTTCGCTACATTCAGGTTGATGCTGGACATGCGGTTGTAGCGCTCGGTTGGTCCTGGCTGCACCTCGTATCGCAAGCCCAGGCTGAGGTTCAGTTTTTTCGTCGGCCTCCAGTTGTCCTGGGTATAGATCGCTCCATACTTTGCCGCGAGGGCCATTTTGATGAAGGTGCCTCCACTGGCGTCATAGCCCGAGACACCGGTTAAAATGATGGCTCCGGTAAGGCCCTTGTCGGCCTGGTCTGGAACCATCGAGGTATTCGTATACCCGTCCACGTTTGAAAACTGCGATGTGCTGGTAGGCTGGTCCTGGTTTCCGATGTTGGGGGTTGGCCAGATAGGGTCCTGCCAGTTCCCGAGATAAACCCGGTACTCTCCACCCGCCTTCAAGGTCCATCTGCCGGTCTCCTTGGTGATGCCGCCGTTCACGGCATGGTTGAGCTGGTGCTCTATTTTGTTCTCCCATGAAGAAGCGGTCAGTGGCCACCAGGTGCTCCAGTTCGGACCATCATGATTCGACTGGTACCACAAATACGGCGTAGCCCCGGCCCCGGGAATCGTGGTCACAGATGCTGCATTGGACGGCATGCCATACTCTACAGCCGTAGCTGTTCCGTTGGGCACATTGGCTTCCGTGTGAATGCGGGTGACACCATAGCGTATTTCGACCACAGTGGTGGGATTCAGGGTGATGACATCGCCGAGCGCGCCATAGGGGTTCAGATCGCTAACATCAGACAGCCAGGCCATGTTTACAAAGGGACTGTTGTCTCCCCATATGTTCTTGGGGGCCACTGAACCCTTTGAATACCCAGCCGTAAAGTAGATCGATTGCTTTTCTCCGAGTTTATAGTCAGCCCGGGCATTCAAACTATCGCGCGTCTCGGGGTAACTGTCATTAAAGACATAGTTGTTGTTGCCGTACATATCGGTGGGCGGAGAGTTCGGATGGCCGTAGGCATTCAACAGCTTCTTTCCGAACTGATTTAAGCCACCCAGGGCGGCGTCGGTTATGATCGCGTTGGCATAGGGCTGACGCTCAAAGGTCGTCCCCTGATACAGGGTTGCGGTCCAGGGATTGTAAAGGCGAATGCGCTCGGCATTGCCGGCCTGACTGACCATCGTCCGACTGAAGTCGCCGTTCCGCTCGCCCTGGGAGCCGGTCGTGGGGTCTACATCTGTTGGAACCTTGGCAATCTCTATCTCGGGGTTCTCATGGCTGAGGTGCAGGTACGAGGCGAAGAAGAACAGCTTGTTTCTTCCGTTGAAGAGCCTGGGGATAATCACCGGACCGCCTATGGCGCCGCCAAACTCATTTACCCGGTACGTGCCCTTTCTATACTGGCTCAGATCTAGATTTGGATTACCGCGGCGCAGGTAATTCATATAGTACTTGTTCACATACGAATTGGAGGCGAGCGCCTCATTGCGAAACAAGTAATTGAGATCGCCATGGAACTCATTGGTGCCGCTCTTGGTGGTCATCGAGATGACGCCGGAGGCCATGCCCATATCAGCCGTGAAGGTGTTAGTGGTAACGCTCACTTCCTCGAGCGAGTCGGGATTGGGTACAACACCCATTTCGTGCCATGCTGCGCCCTGTACGGAAAGTCCATTCAACTGAATGTCGTTGCTACCCATCATGGTGCCGTTGATGCGGAACATCGACATGGCCTGCCGGTCCGAGTATCCGACGCCCAGCCTCGTGCTGTCCATCATATTCTGGTTGGGAATAACGCCGGCTTGCAGTGTCGCCCAGTAAAGCGGGTTGCCGTTGATGTTGGGAAGATTTTCTATAAGCTGCTTGCCCACGGAAGAGCGCACGGTAGCATTCTCAGTTTGCAGCGCCAGCGCATTCGCCTGAACCTCAACGGTGGAGTTGGCCGAGCCAATCACCAGCGCAACGTCTGCGCGCACTGTAGCTCCCTCGGTCAGTACGATGCCGGTTTTCTTGTAGCTTTCAAAACCAGTCGCCGTGACGGTGAGCGTGTAGCGGCCAATCGAAAGATAGGGCACCATGTACCCGCCCGTACCGGTGGTTTTGGCTGCCGCGCTCAAGTTAGTTTCCTCGTTCACAACCGATACCGCTGCTCCGGGAACGACGGCGCCGCTCGAATCCGTAACCGTACCCATGATGGCGCCGGACTTCACCTGCGCGCTCAACGGGGTAAGCAACAAACACGAGATCATTACCGCTGCGAATACTGTGAATAGCTTCTTCATCCTGCCCCCATCCATTAGGTTGCGCATGCCCGATTTCAATTCAATCCTTGATAGTGCCATTGCATCTGCCTCCTTCAATGCCTTCCGTTCTTTTCATGCTTCGCTCCAGCGTGCCTGCGAAGCGATAAACCGGTGTATCGCGCGGGAGACGCTGCCGCGCCTCCCGCGCAATTGCTGTAAAACTACTGCACCTGCCCCATGTTCACGGGCGACGCCGTCAGCCATGGCGCTGCCGTGCCGCTGCCGCTCGCCGCACTGCCCGACTGCAGGCTGAAATCGCCAGTGGAAGCAGCGTTGAACTGCGGATCGGTGCCGATCAGGTTGCCCGTCGCCGTTCCCGTGGTCTCAGGATCAACTCCTGTCGTCCCGTCCGCCGCAGCGCTCGTACCGAAGCTGGGGCTGCCGATATTCGTGGTGAGGGTGTTGCCCGTCGACGTGCCGCTGAAGAAGTAGGAAGAATTGTTAGCGGTCTCATCGCCCGACCCAACCACGGCAACGGTGGCATTGTTGATGAAGGTTGAGTCCGAGCAGGGATCGCAAGTGATCTCACCCCGGCTTGCCGTGCCGGTACCGGGTCCCCAAGCGGTCACCCCATCGGCCGCAGCAAGAGGTTGAGTGTTGTTGCCATAGGTGGAATTGTTGGCCACCGTTACGTTGCCAACATGCCAGAGAGCGACCGCCTGACCACTGTTGTTGTATATGACGTTACCGATGACAGCCATGGGATCGGTGTAGGCAGGGCCGCCAGGCCAGCCCATCGTGTGCTCTCCGTCGTCAAGATAGACACCAGCCGTTATAACCGGACTCCCAGGGTAACTCAGTTGGCCTACTTGCGTGTTGTTCTGGATGATATTGAAGGCAACCACGTTGTGATACGGGAACGCCTGATCAGCCGTGTTTGGTGTGAAGCTGGTGTCATACGCATTCGGCCCGCCGCCGCTGCCCGGCACAAGCGGCTCAACGATGAGCACTCCAGCATTATTACCAATGCCGTTACTTCCATACGTTCCAAGAACGTTTACGGCTCCGTTGTCTTCAATGAGGTTGTTCACAGCCCAGGTATAGTCGGATCCAGCCCACATAATGCCAGAAGCGCCGCAATGCTTCATGACGCTGTTTTCGACTACCAGATGGTGATGATAAGCGACGGATTGATCGCTGATGCAATTCATATAGCCGTTGTCGGCCCCATCAATCGTGAGTCCATCGAGAATGAGATAGTCCGCCATGGCAACGACGAAATCCAAATTCTCGGAGCCTGCCATCGCGGCCTGCTGGATCGTTGCTCCGCCCGGCGTCGTTGCACGGTACACCACATAGCCAGTTGGGCTATTCGTGTTGCCTCCTTGGCTGAGAGCGAGCTGGCCAGTAATGGAGAAGGTTCCGTTGAGGTCAACGCAGTCGCCTGCCACCAGGGCCGGGAGCGACCCAAGGTTTGCCCATGGCGCACCGGATGATCCATCACCAGAATCGCTACCGCTCTGCGCATCGACATAATAGTCATTCACGCAGACGTACTGCGGCACGCCCAGAGACGCAGCGTCGGCATAGCCGGTCATGGCCGCGCCGGGACCGCTTGCTGGAGGAACGCTGCTGGTAGCGTCGGTCGTCGTGGCTGTGGCCGACGCCGAATCCGGCGAGCTGCCCGAGCTGTTCACGGCTACCACCACATAGTAGTAATCGGTGTTAGCCGCAAGGCCGGAGTCAATATAAGTGGCCGCGCTGGTAGACGTCACCAGAGTCCCCGTCGATGAAGAGACGGTGTTGTCCGCGCCGCGATAGACCTTGTAGGTCACCCCGGCCACCTGGTTCCAGGTCAGGTAGATCTGGCTTCCGGACAGGGCCGTGGCGGTGAGGCCTGTGGGCTGGTCCGGCGGAGTCAGCGTCAGGGCCGAGACCTCGGCGGAGGGCGTCGAACCTATGCTGTTCACCGCCTCCACCACGTAGTAATACGTGGTGGAAGCAGCAAGACCCGTCGAATCCGCATAGCTGCCCGCGCTGAGCGGTCCCGCTATCTGGTTCGAGG
>WQYS01000037.1 GCA_009781125.1 Acidobacteriaceae bacterium
CGAAGGCGTACCCGTCCGCGGCTACTTCCTGTGGAGTCTGATGGATAACTTCGAGTGGGCCGACGGCTACGCCTATCGCTTCGGAATTCACTACGTGGACTTCGCCACGCAGAAGCGCACGCCCAAGCTCAGCGCGCATTTTTACAAAGAGGTCATCGCCCGCAACGGCCTGGCCTGATAGGTCTGGCCGGAAGTTCGACATCGGTAGGTCGGGCCTTCAGGCCCGACACCTCTGATGTGTCAACGATCTGGGCTTAGATGTATCCTCTCGAATTGTCATTCCGAGTGAAACGAGGAACCTGCTTTTTCTCACCGCGCCGTAGATATCTGTGGCAGCCGGGAAAAAACAGGTCCCTCACTCCGTTCGGGATGACAATTCAAAAGTGAACAGCTACTCGGACACTGCTTTAGCCTTCCCTAATTCGCCCTCATCTGACGGATGGTCTCAGGTCAACCTTCTTGGTCGTGATCGTCAACTTTGCCGGAGTCACGCCGCCATCTGTACTGGCTTCGATCTGAATCTCGCCTGCGGTCTTGGTCGATTGCAACAGCACCTGCGCCAGACCGTTAAAGAGAGAGCGCTTCGGCTCGTGGTCGCTCTCCAGACAGTTGGGATCGCCGTTGCCTACGCCGATCAGCGCGCCCGCGCCCGTGACCTTGAAGTTGACGAGGTTCGACGCCCTCGGCACCGCGCGCCCTTCCTTGTCGAGCACGTCGATGGTAATGACAGCAACGTCCTCGCCGTCGGCGTCGATACTCGCGCGGTCGGCGGCCAGCCGCAGCGAGACCGCCGGGCCGGTCGTCTCGCGCCGCTCCGAAAGCACCAGCTTGCCGTCCTTCCAGCCCTTGGCTTCGATAGCGCCCGGCTCGTAGCGCGCCTTCCACTCCAGATGACTCCACCTGGGAACGCTCTGCTTGCCCAGACTCTTGCCGTTGACCAGCAGCTCCACCTCGTCCAGGTTCGAGTACACCCACACCGGAATCTCGACGCCCTCGCGGCCCTCCCAGTTCCAGTGCGGGAACAGGTGCAGCACCGGCTCCTTTCCCCACCATGTCTTGAAGTAGTAGAAGACATCCTTGGGGAAGCCGCACATGTCGGTGATGCCGAACTGCGAATTGATCGACGGCCATCCATAGGGAGTCGGCTCGCCGCGATAGTCGAAGCCCGTCCACGCGAATCCGCCTGCCAGCCACTCGCGCTCGGCGTAGAACTTCCACCACGTCTCGTTGGTGTAGCCCCACGGAACCGCATTGACGTCATAGGCGCTGAGGATATTGCGGGATGCGTCGGTGAAGTACACGCCGCGCGTGCCGGTGTAGCCGGAGGTCTCCGAGCCATAGATCGGCTTGCCCAAATGGTTCTTGCGGTAGCCGTCTATCTTTTCCATGTTGTAGTTGAATCCTATGATGTCCAGCGGCAGCGAGACGCCTTTTTCGTTGTCGCCGTTGACGGCAGCCGAGACCACGCGCGTCGGGTCCAGCTCGTGGCAGCGGCGGACCATGGACGCTGCGATCTTTTCGCCCTCTTCGGCCATGGGATCCTGCAATATATACTCCTCGTTGCCAATCGACCAGAGGATGATCGATGGTGAGTTGCGGTAACGCTTCACCATCATTGCCAACTGCTCCAGGCCCTCGGGGCTGGAGCTCATCTGGCGTGTCTCGCACATCATCATCATGCCCATGCGGTCGCAGGCCTCGACCCACTCCGGCGTAGGAATGTTGTGCGAGGTGCGCACGGCGTTCGAGCCCATCTCGCGCAGCACCGCCAGCCGGAACCACTGCAAGCGGTCGGGCAGCGCTGCGCCTACTCCGGCGTGATCCTGGTGGTTACACGTGCCTTGAATCTTCAGCGGCTTGCCGTTGAGGAAGAAGCCCTTGTCGGCATCGAAGACCGCCGTGCGCACGCCGAAGCTGACGCGCTCGGCGTCTCGGACTTTGCCGTCCGACTCTACGGTCACGATGGCCGAGTAGAGGTTCGGTGTATCGACCGACCACAGCGCAGGATTGTCCAGCCGCGCCGTGGCGGTGAAGGTGACCGCGCCGTCCACGGCGACCGCCTGCGCTGGAGCCTTCGCCGTAGCCACGGTCTTGCCCGAGGCGTCGAGAATCTTCCAGGTGACGCTGGCGTTTTCGCTCTGCTTGCCCTGGTTGGCCACGATGGTGCCCAGCGAAAGCTCAGCCGAGTTTCCTTTGACCGCGGAACGCACGTAGCTCTCCCACTTGCCCAGATGCAGGCCGTCGGTCTTGGTGAGCCATACGTGGCGGTAGACGCCCGCGCCCTCGTAGAACCAGCCGTCGCCCATGCTGGCATCGACGCGCACCACAACATAGTTCTTCGCTCCATACGCCAGGAAGTCGGAGACGTCGAAGCCAAATGAGGTGTAGCCGTGGTCGTTGCGGCCCACGAAGCAGCCATTCACGAAGACCAGAACGCTGCGAAACGCGCCATCGAAGTTGATCGAGATGCGCCGCCCCAGGTCGCTGGCCGGGATGTCGAACTCGCGCCGGTACCAGCCCACGCTGGTCTCCGGATAGCGGCGGCCCAGGGGCTTGTAGCCGTGAGACTGTATGAAGTCATGGTCATCGATCCTGGTATCGTCGTGCACGAAGGGCAGCTCTACGGCCCAGTCGTGAGGCAGGTTCAGCGCGCGCCACCTGGAGTCGTTGAAGCCCGCCTTGGCAAAGTCGAACTTGCCCGTCTTGGCGAAGTCGTCCTGCCCGAAGCCGAAGTTGAGGTCGCGGGCCGGGTCCGTCAGGTGTCCAAAGGTGAACTTCCATCCGAAATCGAAGAGCAACTGCTCGCGCGGAGCGACGGCGGCGATGGCTTCTGCCGAGCCCGGCATCGCCGCATCGACGAGCGCCGCAGCGCGCGCCCATCGAGAGCTGATGGTAGTAGAAGCAGCCAGGGCCAGGCCGGAGGTGAGCAGGTTACGACGGGAGATCTGAGTCATGCAGGATCCTCGAAAGATAGTAGTGGCGGTAACGCGGCCACGGCGGTTGCAAACCTAATCAGCGCCAAAGCGCTCGACCGGTCTGCCTGAGAGCGCGTATACGCCATCCAGTTTGTGCGTATCTACGATTACACCTCAGCAGGGATAGGTTCGACAACTCCGGCCCCTTCGGCGTCGCCACTCCAGGCAAAAAGCAGGTTCCTCGTTTCACTCGAAATGACAACTCGGGTGGATACAGCTAAAGAGGAGATGCTCAAAACTCGATGGCTCCAGCTCCTTCAACCGCGTCAACGGCGTAGATTTGCGGCTCGGTGCCGGTCGATTTCTGGTATTCGGCGTATACGCTCTTTGAAAACGCCACTACGCAACTCTCCTCTACGAGCGCCACCATGCAGCCGCCGAAGCCCGCGCCTGCCTGACGCGCTCCGATCACTCCCGGAGCGGCGTTCATCGCCTGAATCATCGCGTGCATCGCAGGCGCGGTGATCTCGTACAGCTCGGCTGCGCCTCGGAACGATTCGGCGAAAAGATTTTTAATAGCTTCGCGATTCCCCGCAGTGAGCGCCTCGGCCAGAGCGAGAACGCGCGCGTTCTCTTCGAGAATAAAGCGGCAGCGGCGCATCACCTGATCCGACAGCGTTCCCTTGTAGCTCTCCAACTGCTCCAGGCTGGAGTCGCGCAACGAAGCGACGCCCATCAGTTTGGCGCCCAGTTCGCAGTCGGCGCGGCGCTCGTCGTACTCCGATCCCGCCAGCGAGCGCTTGGCGCGCGTATCGCAGATCACAATGGACATGCCCGGCGCAAGCCGCACCTGGCGGATGGAAAGATCGCGGCAGTCGAGCAGCAGAGCGCAACCCGCCTGGCCCGCGCATGATGAGAACTGATCCAGAATGCCGCAGTTGACGCCTGCGTACTGATTCTCAGCGCGCTGACATAGCTGCGCCATGCGCGCCGGTTCCATCTGCCAACCGCCCAGCTCGCGGAACAGAACGGCGACCGCGCACTCCAATGCCGCCGAGGAGCTCAGCCCGCTGCGCAGCGGAATGGTCGTGTCGATCACGCCGTCCAGACCGGTCAGCTTATAGCCCTCTTCCTTCAAAACAGCGGCGACGCCGCGAACGTAGCTGGTCCAGTCGCCCGGCTTGGCGGGCTCGATGGCGTCGATCGGAAAGCTGTCCTCTGCGCCCATAGCCACCGAACGCAGACGCACCACGCCGTCCGTGCGCGGACGCGCGGCAATGACCGTATCGCGGCTGATGGGAAGCGTCAGCACGTAGCCGAGGTTGTAATCGGTGTGGCTGCCCATGAGATCGACGCGCCCAGGAGCGCGCACCCATACGCTGGGCTCGCTGCCAAAGGCCTCTTTGAATGCGGACAGGATGCTTAGATTTCGTTCGTCCACGACGGGTAACTCCTTAACATAATTTCCAGGCTTTTCATCGGAATGTCTGTCTGCATGCGGTGCGACGGCCCCAGCAGCAGGCCGGTGCCGTCAGCAGCGAGATCGCGAATACAGGCTTCGGTGGCGCTCTTAACCTCTTCCGCCGTGCCATTCGGAAGCTCATGCTGCGTCGAGATGCCGCCGTAGAAGCTCAGCTTCTTTCCATATTCGCTATAGAGCCATTTGTGTTCCAGCACCTCGGGCTGCACGGGGTTCAGCGTGGTCAGGCCGATCTCCACCAAGTCCGGCAGAATGGCGCGAATGTCGCCGTCCGAGTGCAGGATCACCGGCAGGCCAGCCTCGCGGTACGGCGCAAACATCTTTGCCAGACGAGGCTTGATGAATCTGCGCCACATCCTCGCCGAGAACAACAGCGACTTCTGCGCTCCGTAGTCGTCGCCGAAGTATCCGCCGTCGACACCCGCGGCGACGAATCGATGCGCCAGCGCAACCTGAATCTCCGTGATGCGGTCGAGAATCTCCTCGCACCACTCCGGGCGCTCGCCCATGTCCATCATGAAGGTCTCGAAGCCGCGCAGGCTCCAGGCACGCTCGAAGAGGCACATGCCCTGATTGGGCACGGAGAAGTGCTGGCAGTTGTCTGCCTTGATCTTTTCGACGGCCTGATCGAGCAGGCCGCTGGCGGCAGGGTCTGGCCACGGATAGGCGTCAATGTCGATCTGCTCGCGCATGGGCGCGAAGGTGTGCACGTAGCCCTGCGACTCGGTGCTCCAACCGGCTCCCCACCAGTCGATGCTGGTCTTGCCATCGTCAATCAGTCGGGCGGTGTGGCCGACCTCGACGCGCAGCAGATGATTTCCCAAAACGCGGTTCAAGTCCGCAACCTGCACGCCGAAGTGCGTGGCAATCATCTGCGCCATGGGAGGCGTCATGTTGATCTGGGTAGGCAAGCGGTCAACTGGCTCGCGGCGCAGGGCTCGGCGGGTTCTTTCCCGGGGGGTAAGCGTATTCATAAGGGTTCCTTAGACTGAGCATACGAAACAGGAAGGGCAGCGTCTATCAAAAATAACAACAACAGTAGAAAGTTGTACTATGTTAGCTGAGCCAATCAACAGAAAGCCGTTCGCAGGGCCTTTTCATGAAAGCTGTTCTTGAGCGCGTTGAACATCGAGCAGGGGAGAGCTTCGCTTGCAGTACATGGAACGCCCGGAGCTTCGCATGTCCCTACCACGTGCATCCGGAGATTGAGATCAACTATATAGCCAGCAGTTCGGGGCGCGTGCTGGTGGGCGATTTTCTGGAAAACTTTGAAGCCGGATGCCTGGTGCTGCTGGGAGCAGACCTGCCGCACAGCTTCTTTCACACTCCCCCTGCCAACGCGCCGAAAGACTGGGCGCAGTCCATGTACATTCAATTTTTGCCGGATTGTCTGGGCCCGGAGTTCTTCAATCTGGCGGGCATGACCGCGGTTCGCAATCTGCTGGAGCGTTCGCAGCGCGGATTGATGTTTCCCATCTCGACGGCGGAGCAGGCCGCGCCGCTGCTTCAGAAAGCCCTCGAGAGCGAAGGAGCAGAACGGATCGCGTCGCTGCTCTCGCTGCTGCATCTGCTGGCCAGGGCGCAAGGCGTCAAGACGCTGGCCAGCGCGCAGTTTGCGGCTCCGCAGCCGCTGCGAAGCTCGGAGCGGCTGGCGCGCGCGACCTCCTTTATCCATAAGAACCTGTCGGAGGAGCTGGATCTGAAGGCAACCGCTCATCATGCAGGCATGAGTCCGCAGGCGTTCAGCCGCTTCTTTCACCGGTGGATGGGAAGAACCTTTGCGGCCTACGTTACCGAGCTCCGCATCGGCAGCGCCTGTCAGATGCTTCTGGAGACGGACAAGTCCATTGCCGAGGTATGCTTCGCCAGCGGGTACAGGAATCTATCGAACTTCATACGCCAGTTTCGCGCCTCCAAGCAGATGACGCCGCGAGAGTTCCGGCAGTCGGGCCTGGCGATGAACCATGGCTCGTCCGGCGCGTCTTCCTCCTCAAAGCATTTGCACGGAGCCGGCAGACGGCCGCCGCTATTTAGCGCAGGCACAGGGTTGCGCGAAGACGCGCGCCGGGTAGGCAGTTAAAGCAGGATGAGGCGTTTCATCGCTTGATTTCAATGTGTTAGGAATCATTTTTCCTGCAAAGAACTACGAGAAGCAGATCGTGTTCTTGCAAGATTTATCAAAAAAGTATAAATTTTAGCTATCAATTTAGAAGACAGCGCTTACTCTGGCTAAGTATCTTTCATGCTGAGCTACGAAAAGCATGACTTCATCGCTTTAGTTGACCCTTCCCTGCGCAGGTCGCGGGAGGATCAACAAGTCTTGTCGAGTTATCTCGGCAGGCTTGAGCCTTGCGGATGCGTTTTTCGTTGTGGTTCGTCAATATGGATATTGCGGACAAGTTCAACTTCTGAGGATCGAAGCGATCACAAGACGTTCACGCATTCGAGTGGATAGAGGCCAAGTCTCAACAGATTTTGAAAGAGAGGACAGTAATATGATGCAAAAGGATGTACAACAGCAGACGCGAACAGCCAACTGGCTGATGCGCGCTTGGAGTGAGGGACGCGGAGTCAAGCTATATGCGGCATTTGGCCTGTGTGTGGCTCTCTGTATCTGTCTGATGAGCGGCACGCTATCCGCACAGGTGAAGTCCAGCTCTATCGTCGGTACGGTTACGGATACGAACGGCGATGTCGTCACCGGAGCCAAGGTAGTGGTTACCGAAGAGGCGACCAACGTGAGCACGGAAGCCGCAACGTCCTCCAAGGGCGAGTTTTCCGTGCCGTATCTTCCTATCGGCAGCTTCACGCTCGAGGTCAGCGCGCCCGGGTTCGAGACCTACCGCAAGACCGGCATCATGCTGGCCAGCGCGACCGCAGTGCGCAACAACGTCAAGCTGACGGTCGGCTCGACCACCGCCAGCGTTACGGTCGAGGCCAATGCGGCGGCTCTGCAAACCGAGAGCGCGACCGTACAAGGGTCTGTGGACACGAAGCTGATAGCGAATCTTCCTAACATCAATAACAATCCTCTCTATTGGGCCACGCTGAACGCCGGCGTCGTACCCACCATGAATGTGTTTAACAGCAAGGCTCTGGGCGTTGGATACCAGGACCGTCAGCAGATGTCGCAGTTCCGCATGGGCGGTAACGAGCTGGGCAGCAACGATATCCAGTTGAACGGCTCTTCCATTCAGGGTTCCGGCTGGCATGAGACCGCCGTGCTTCCCAATCCCGACTCGCTGCAGGAAGTAAACGTCGTCACCAACAACTTTGCCGCCGATACCGGCATGGCTGGCGGCGTGGTCTCGATGATCACCAAGGCCGGCACCAACCAGTTCCATGGCAATCTCAATTACATGGCCCGCAACGAGGCCCTTACCGCCAACGGATTTGCGAACAACTGGAATAGCATCAAGCGCGGCAAGTACCGTGTCAACCAGTACGGCGGCAGCGTGGGCGGACCAGTGATCCTTCCCAAGCTGTTCAACGGGAAAGACAAGCTGTTCTTCTTCGTCTCCTACATGCGCCTCTCCCACACCGATCCAGTGGGCACGCTGATGAATGTGCCAACCGGCCCGGATCCCGCGACCGGCTCCCAGGGCACGCGCAACGGCGACTTCAGCCAGACAAAGATCTGGAACGCAGCCAAAACAGGTAAGGAGGCTCCTAAGGTTTACGATTACACGACCGCGAAGCCGTATCAGAACTCGACAACCATCTTTCAGCGCGATTTCTTTGTTTCGGGCCTTGATCAAACCAGTGATCCTACTAAGTATGATCCTCAAATGTCGATCATACCCTCCACCCGCCTCGATGCAGTACCTTTCGGCAGGAGGATATACAACGCCTATCCTATGCCGGATGCGGATTATAACATCCAGAATCCCCGGTATGACGACTTTAACAACAACAACTACTCTTTCACAGGTACCACCCCTGAGAGCCGCTGGAGCTTGAATACCCGCATGGACTACAAGCTGGGTCAAAAGCAGTCGATCTTTGCTACGGGCGGCATCAGTAGCGGAGCGTTTGCGCCGCCGGATATATGGAGCAAGCCCGGCTTTACCAGCGACTTTATCAACCTGGGCCAGGGCGGCTGGCAGAAACAGATTACCGACTCGAATCCATTTATCACGGTAGGCGATACCATCAATTTGGGTCCCACCATGTTTGTGGATGTGCGCTATGGCATCACGCGCATTGAGACCATGGCCGGCGTGCCGAACACGCCAGGAAAAGGCGACTTCTATGGTGTGCCCAGCGGGTTGCAGGGTATCGGCACGCAGGTCAACGGCACCCCTAT
The DNA here is from genome assembly GCA_009781125.1 of Acidobacteriaceae bacterium. The sequence continues at coordinate 8,702 of WQYS01000037.1, forward strand.
CGTCTATGCCGCGGATTGGGGATTTGACGGGAACGATATCTTGGGTGGCAATAGCGTTCTGAGCGGCAACTCGTGGGCCGGCAAGGTAGAGCACCAGACCAACCACTCCCTCAACGCCAGCATCACCAAGGTGATGGGCAACTGGACCTTCAAGGAGGGCGGCGAGTATCGCGTCTATCTCCAGAACTGGCAGGACGTCTGGATTCCGACCCCCTCCATATCAGGCGGCACTCCCTGGGAGGGATCGTGGTCCGCGAAGGGTTCCGACAACTGGGGCTATGACAACAGTACTACCGTGGGCAGCGCGGATCCCGCTGATTCTGGCGTGAATATGGCCTCTATGCTGATGGGCACCTCGGGCTGGCGGTTTGGCGGCGGTTCGGCGACCCGCATGGCCCTGGCGTCGAAGTATGTGGCGCTCTACTCGCAGAACAACTGGAGACCGACCAGCAAGCTGATGCTCAGCCTGGGTCTGCGCTACGAGATACAGCCGGCGCCAACCGAGCGCTTCAACCGTATGTCCAGCGTCGACTTGAGTGTACATAACCCTCTTACCCCTGCTCAACCGGACAATGCTCTGGCCGGCATGGGCGTGAGGGTCTTCCCGGGCGTGAATGGCTACGGCCGTGGTCTCTATGTGAATGAGTACACTGATTTCGCGCCCCGGCTGGGAGCGACCTATCAGTTCAACGAGAACACTGTAATCCGCGGCGGCTTCGGCAGAAGTTACCTGCCGAGCAATACCGGATTCAATGCCAACTCGTCGGTCTATGGCACCAGCTCTTTTGGGGTTTCGACCCAGTCCAGACCGTGGGGTCTGAACCCGCACGGCATGCCGATGAGCACCTTTGATCAGAATCCAACCGCTGGTAATGAGGGCAACACGCAGATTACTCCGCAGGTCGGAGCAAATCCCGATAGCCCGGCGGTCTACGGCAACACGAACCAGGGGACCGCGTACTTCGACTACCGTGGTTACAAGAACGGCGTAACCGATCAGTGGAACGTCTTCGTGGAACGCAACCTGGGCAGGGAATGGCTGGTCTCGGCTGGTTATGTCGGGTCGCGGAGCCATAACCTGATGTGGAGCAACTACAGCCTTCAGGGAGATTATCAGATTCGTCCATCTATCCTGCTGGATTGGTTCAACCGCAGGGTCGCCAGCAGTGGTTTGAACGACCCGCTTAGCACCAATGTTTCCAATCCATATCCCGGTCTCAGCGGCGCGGTGAAGGACCAAGATGGGAACCCCATCACGGCGGGAGGGGATATTGGCTCTCCGGTGGTGTCTCCAAAGGTGCAGTACTATGCGTATCTGCCCTTCTATGGACAGACCTTGAATCGCAGCCTTGCCAGCTCGAACTATAACGCTCTGGTGCTGACGGCGAAGCATGACTTCAAGCATGGCGTTCTCTTTATGGCCAACTATGTGTGGTCGAAGACCATGGGAATCACGGGCGGCTATAACCAGAACGGCTACGCGGAAGGTGAATTCTACGGCGGTACGGCCGGGGTGATCACCGGAGGTCTAAGCCCCGACATGGGCAACCCGCGCAACAACTACGCTCTGCTTGGATGGGACACTCCCAATCGCTTCAGCGCGGCCTTGACGTGGGATCTTCCCGTCGGCAAGGGCAGGATGTTCGATCCTCACAACACTATCGCGCGTGCGATCGTTGGCGGGTGGCAGGCTTCCACTGCTGTCAACCTGCAGGGTGGATCACCCTTCGGCGTATCCTGCGGCGGCTACACGCTGAACCACCGCTGCAACGTGGCGCCGGGACAGCCCGTCAAACTGCCGAAGAGCCTGCAGAAATGGTATGACGGCCAGACGGCCAGAACTCTGCCCGACGGTCACGAGATCACGCCTGGTAAGAACGTGCTCATGAGATACAACCCGGACCGCTTCCAGGTGCCGGAAGTTGTCCAGATGCCGAACGGCCTGTATACCGTCAACAATACCCTGAGCGGCACCACCTCGATGACCGAGGGCGACCTGCGCACATTCGGGATGGCGCTCACCAACATCTCGCTGGTGCGCAAGTTCGACATCATGGAATGGGGTAAGTTCGAGATCCATGCTGATGCCACCAATGTCTTCAACCACACCAACATCATGTCCGGGGCAAACAACGGCCTACAGGTCCAATCGATAGCAACTGCAAACAAACCGATAGGTGTGAACAGCAACGAAAGCTGGGGCTCCTTTGGTATGACCTTCATGGAGCCGCGTCAGCTTACCCTCTCCGGGAAGCTCACCTTCTAACGATGTGATCAACCCGTAACTGAAACAACCGCTGCCCCCCAGTCGCTCACGCGGCTGGGGGGCAGCGACAATATCGGCAGATTTATGCAGAAGGGAAATGTTTGATGGAGAGGCTTTTGAAAGAGACTGGAAAGTGTTTTGTTTACCTGCTTGTTTTTCTTCTGCTGCCGCTGGCGGCCAGAGCGCAAGGCAGCAAACCGGCTGAAGGCGCGCGCTTCGCCTTCCCCGGCAACCGGCAGGTCGAGATCACCTCGTGTGCTCCGGGAGTCTTCCGGCTTCGGCTGATTCGTGCAAACAGCGCCGATGCCGAGAACGAGAACCTGATGGACCGCTATCAGATTCTTCCCGCGCGCGACTGCCGGGCTGTCGAGCCGGGCGCGCGCAACGCCGACGGGATTCTTTTCAAATCAACCGGCGGCTCTCTGCGCTACGACGAAAGCACCGGGAAGGCCTCTCTCCTCAATGCCAGTGGAAAAGTTGTGGTGCGGTCCGTCCAGCTCATGCCTGACCAGGCCAATGCCGCGTCGAAAGACGACATCGAGCAGCGGGAGAAGACGGTTGCCAATCAGTATAAAGACGATATACAGGCCAGCCTGGCTCTGAACAATCCCGGCGCGCTGGCGCCGATGCCGCCCGACGCCATCGCGACTTCATTGGAAAAAGGGTTTGCAGTCTCTGCGGAACTGGAGCCGGGTGAGAGATTTTATGGCCTGGGCGAGCCGTCCACGAAGCATATACAACTGCGCGGCGAGGCCTACTTCAACTGGGTCCGCTACCAACTGGACGAAGAGCCGATTCCGTTTCTGATGAGCACGAACGGCTGGGGCATCTTTGTCAACACCACGTGGCGGAACTACTTCGATGTGGGCAAGACCAATCCGGACCAGCTTCTGGTGTGGGGACCGGAAGGCAACCCCGATGTTTACCTGATTACCGGCGAGAACATGCCGGAGATGCTGAATCGCTACACGGCTCTCGCCGGGCGCGCCATCCTGCTGCCTAAATGGGCCTACGGGTTGCACTTCGGCAACTTCATTACATCCGATCAATTTGAGATACTCGATAACGCGCTGCGCTTCCGGCAGTTGCACTTTCCCGTGGATGGGTTCGAGCTCGAACCGGGCTGGATGAAGCAGAACTATGACTTCTCGACCAAGAAGGAATGGAACACGGACCGGTTCTACATGCAGGACTGGATGCGTGGCAAGCGGCGCAGGCCCGAGACCTTCATCGGCGCC
>WQYS01000038.1 GCA_009781125.1 Acidobacteriaceae bacterium
ACGGAGCCGAAGTCGTCGCTGGTCAAGCAGGCCACGGCGCTGCTCGAAACCGAGGGCCTCAAGCTGGAGTTCACCCGCGAGGCCATTCAGGAGATGGCGCAGTTTGCCTTCCGCGTCAACGAGACCACGGAAAACATCGGAGCGCGCCGTCTGCACACGATCCTTGAGCGCGTGCTGGACGAGATCAGCTTCCAGGCTCCGGACCTGTTCCGCAGCGCGCGCGCAGAGACGACCGAAGAGGGCGTGGTGGCGCAGATTGCGGCGTCGGCGGGACAGACTCCGCCGTTGCCGGTCATCGAACGCCAGACGGCCAGCGGCACTGAGAAGGTCATCGTCGTCGATCCGGAGTACGTGCGCCAGCAGGTCGCCAGCGTGGTGAAGGATCAGGATTTGTCGCGTTACATTTTGTGAAGCATTACACAATCTGGGTACCCCATACATGACACGGCCTTATCGTGTCATGTGTGGAAGGGATGTTGAGGGTGGAGAAAAGCGGTTCGTGCTTCGCACGAATATCCCACTCATGGCGCGATGAAACTGCGCCATGAGTGAGGCACCCGATTTATTGGTGTTATTGGGCCGCCACCGGCTCGCTGATCTCGGCCAGCCTCTTCGCTAGCGATTTTTCCAGGTCTTCGAGCGCCTTGGAGAAGCCTTCGATGCCTTCTTTCAGCTTGTCGCTGGCCATGCGGTCGGCGGCGTGCATCTTGTCGAAGGTCGCTTTGTCTACGACGATCTTCTCCAGCTTCATCTCCTTCGACTTGGCGGCGTCCAGCTTGCGCGTGAGCGTACCCTCAGCTGACTGCAACTCTGCCAGCAGCTTCGGAGCGATGGTCAGTAGATCGCAGCCTGCCAGCTCCACGATCTCGCCGGTGTTGCGGAAGCTCGCTCCCATGACCTGCGTCTTGTAGCCGAAACGCTTGTAGTAGTTGTAGATTGTCGTCACCGATATCACGCCGGGATCATCGGCTCCGGCGTAGTCCTTGCCGGTGTCCTTCTTGTACCAGTCGAGAATGCGGCCCACGAACGGCGAAATCAGCGTGACGCCCGCCTCGGCGCAGGCGATGGCCTGATGCAGCCCGAACAGCAAGGTCAGATTGCAGTGGATGCCCTCGCGCTCCAGCAACTCGGCGGCCTTGATGCCCTCCCACGTCGCGGCGATCTTGATGAGCACGCGGTCGCGCGCGATGCCCGCCTCGTCGTACTGGCGGATGATGTCGCGGGCCTGCGCGATGGTCTCCCCGGTGTTGTAGGAGAGGCGTGCGTCTACCTCAGTGGACACGCGGCCCGGAACGATCTCCAGAATTCTGCGCCCGAAGGCGACGGCCAGCGTCTTGAAGGCTTCGGCTGCGATCTGCTGCGGAGTAGCTCCGGCTCCGGCGGTCTGGCGCGCCTGCTGCAGCACGCCGTCCACGATGGCCTGGTACTCCGGCATGGCGGCGGCGGCCTGAATCAGCGACGGATTGGTGGTCGAGTCGGTGGGCTTGAACTGCCGGATTGAGTTGATGTCGCCTGTGTCGGCGACCACGGTTGTCATGCTGCGAAGCTGTTCGAGCAATGTAGCCATAGGGAGCGGCTCCTTTAATGAGACCTTCGTTCTAACCTGATTTTACCAATCAACGCCCGGGTGCCCCATCCTGAGCGGTTTCATCGCGAAGGGTGGGAAAGTATACGGCTCAATCAACTATCTTTCTTTACGACCGGAACAGTGGCGGGTGAGCGTCTTGCATTCCCACCCTTCCCCTTCGCTGCGCTCAGGGTCAGGATGGGGCACCCGGAGTTTCTACTCTGCCTGAAAGCTGTTACGCAACACGCCTATGCCGTCGATCTCCACTTCGACCACGTCGCCAGGCTGAACCGGCCCGACTCCGGCGGGCGTTCCCGTGGGGATGATGTCGCCGGGCTCTAGCGTCATGGCCGCCGTGATGTGCGCGAGCAGAACCGAAATCGGGAAGATCAGCTCCCGCGTCGAGCCTTGCTGCTTCACCGCGCCGTTAAGCCGCGTGGTGACCGTGACCGGCTCGCCGCCAACCGGATCGATCTCCGTGGACACGATGGGTCCGGCGGGGCAGAAGGTGTCGAAGCCCTTGGCGCGGGACCATTGTCCATCGCTAGTTTGCAGGTCGCGCGCGGTGACGTCGTTGACAATGGTGTACCCGCGAATATAAGGACGCACGTCTACATCGGCGCGGAGCCGCGATGCTCGGCGGCCTATGACGATGGCTAGCTCTCCCTCGTAGTCGACGCGCCGGGAAAGTGCAGGCATCCGGACGACTCCATTGGGAGCCAGCAGCGAAGACGGCGGCTTCAAAAAGAGCAGAGGCTCTTTGGGAAGGTCATGGCCGAGTTCAGCAACATGATCGCGATAGTTGCGGCCTATGCAGACGATCTTCGACGGCGTTACGGGCGCGAGCAGTTCGAGCGAGTCGAGAGGCGCTGCGGCAAAGCGCGCTGATACCGCTGGTGCGAGACGCGCGGCTAAGTCTTCCGGCGGCGCTTGCATCGGGCTCACGGCCCATAAGACTCCGCCGCGCCGCTCGACATGGGCGTAGCGCGGACTTCCGGTTTCCTGGTCGAGATATTTGCAGTACGTCATGTGATTTCTTATGGCGTTGCGATTTCCGTGACCTCGTTGCTGGGCTGGCTCTCATTGCCCGAGGTGTCGATGGCGGTTACGCGGTAGACGTATCTCTGGCCGCGCGCGGCGGTGGTGTCGGTAAACGCGGGCGTGGTGACGGGCGACTCGGTGAGCCTCTGAAACGGCTGGCTGGAGTCTGCCGGACGGCGATAGACATGGTAGCCCGCCAGTCCCGGATCGAGCACCGGACTCCACGAGAGACTGATGCTGCCGTCCTCGCCGGGGACGGAGACCAGCGCGGCGGGCGGTTCGGTCGGGAAGGTGTCGGCGAAGGGAACCGTAATCACCGGCGACGGCTCGCCGCGCAGCTCCAGCGCGCGCCCCGCAAGCGTGACGGTGCGGACGCGCTGCGCCTGATAGGTGTAGGTCGCGGCGCGCTCGGCGGTGCGGTCGAAGACGCCGCCGGGATCGGCTGATTCTCTCTGCTGCGGGGTTTTCAGGCGGACCAGACGGACCTCGGCGGTGGGCTCTGCGGCCAGCGGATTCGCTTTTGCAGCTTGCGGCTTTGCCGTCTGGGTGGGGCTGGAGACGCGGACGCGGTCGAGCTCGACCCACGCATCGGGAACGTTCTCGGGCTGCCATTCGAGGGTGATGCCGCTGCGCGAGGCCGTGGCGCGAAGGCCTGCGACTGGAGGTGGAGCGGTTCCGGCGGCGGCGTAAACGGCGCTCGATGCCGCGGCGGAGCGTCCTGCGCCGTTCAGGATGCGGACTCGATAAGCGATCAGCGACGGCGGACCGGCGGCAAGCGCGGCGGGCAGAGTATCGGTGTACTGGCCGGGCTGCGCAGGTTTGACGGGCAGCCTCGCAACCGGCGTGCAGGCCGGCGGCGAGTCTTCGCGGCAGAGTTCGGCGCTCACGCTGCCTTTGATGTCGAGGCCGTCAGTGGTGCGCGCGGGAGTTGTCCAGCGCAGAACGACTTCGTTGCCGGAACGCTGGGCGGAGAGATCCTTCACCGTCTGGGGGAGATGCAGCGACGGAGGCCGCGGCGGTCCGGGATTGGCGCAGGCCGCGAGAAAAGCCAGCAGCAGCAGGCCGCTGATGGCCACGGATGGCCGGAAGATTGGCTGAGAGATCACTGGTTCCAGCCTAAAGCATTTTCAGCGGCGCTGTGTGGTTCCGGAATCTGCTTTCCTTCGTCCTGCCACGAACGTCCGGGTGCCCCATCCTTGTCGCCGCGGCGACCGAAGGGTGGGAATGTATACGGCCTAACTTACGATTGTCTGGCAACGGAAAACATGGTTGATCGAGCGTCTTCGATTCCCGCCCTTCGTCCGCCCAGACGTCATGGACTCCCCTGGGCGGCTTCGCCGGACGAAGGATGGGGCACCCGAACGATTTTGCCGCTCCGAAACGACAAGTAAAATCTGGTGAAACTATTTTTCTGTTGACTCCAGACCCTCGAAGATCGAGCATAAAGACTCATCACTGTTGAGAGTGGTTCGTGTTCCTCATGCGTAGAGCTTCTTTTGTCCGATATGATCCTCTTTGGTTTTGCCGTCTGTTTTGGGCATGTCTTTCCTGCTTCGGATTTCTTGCGGCTCCTCTTGCGGCAAGGGCGCAGACTACAGGGCTGAACGCTGCATGGCAACCCGTCGGACCGGCGCGGGTGGCGAGTCTCCGCTACGGAAGCGTCACCGGCAGAGTGACCGCTGTTGCGGTCGATCCCGCCGATCCATCCGGCAACACGGTCTATATAGGTACCACGGGCGGCGGCGTCTGGAAGTCTACTAATGCGGCGTGGCCTGCCGCGAGCGTCATCTTTCATCCGCTGACCGACACGCTTCCTGTCTTCAACGCCAATGCCGGAAGCACGGCGGCTCCTTCGCTCGCGATCGGCGCGCTGAGCGTGGCTAATGGAGTAGGTGGCGGCGTGATCCTCGCCGGAACCGGCGACCCGAACCATGCGGCAGACTCGTTCTATGGCAGCGGCCTGCTGCGCTCGACCGACGGCGGCCTCAACTGGACGCTGATCTCGTACGCCAACGCTGAACCTACCTATGTCTACAGCTTCGCCGGACTCGCGTTTGCGGGATTCGCCTGGAGCACAACCTCTCCCGCGACGGTGGTTGCGGCGGTCGCCGACTCGGCGCGCGGCTCGCTGGTCAACGCCACCGGCGGCACCGGCAGCGTGATGGGGATTTATTACTCGCTCGACAGCGGACAATCGTGGCGCATGGCCACGCTGATGGATGGAACCCAGAAGGTGCAGGGCTCGGGCATGAACTCCGGCAGCAACGCCGTGACCTCGGTGGTGTGGAATCCGGTGCGGCAGAGGTTTTATGCGGCGGTGCGCTATCACGGCTACTACGAGTCGTCGGACGGCATCACCTGGAGCAGGATGGCTCAGCAACAGCAGCCCGGCCCCGGACTCACAACTGCGGTCTGCCCGGCGCAGGCAGGGATGAGCGGAAGCACCGGTTGTCCGATCTTTCGCGGAGCGTTGGCGGTTCAGCCAGTGACCGGCGACGTGTTCGCTCTGAGCGTGGATGCGGCCAACGTGGATCAGGGACTCTGGGAGGACGTGTGTGCTTCTAACGGTTCGGCATGTACAGGCGCGGACGCATTCACGACGCAGCTATCCGCCACGCCGATGGAAACTGGCGGCGTGATTCCGCGGGGCGACTACAACCTTGCGCTGGCAGCGGTGTCTACAGGCTCGGACACGCTGCTGCTTGCGGGAACTCAGGACCTGTACCGGTGTTCGTTGAGTTCCGGCTGCTCGCTGCTCAACGCGACCAACGCGCTCGGCACAGCTCCGGCGGGAGTGGCTCCGGCGCAACATGCGATTGCCGCGCTGACCATATCGGGCCAGCCGACGGTGTTCCTCGGCAACGATGGCGGCCTCTGGCGTTCGACCGACGGCGCGAACAACTTCGACAACCTGAACGGCGGCCTCGGCTCGCTGGCTGAGGTGGTGAGTCTGGCCCAGAACCCCACGGATGCGGACACGCTGCTTGCAGGTCTGGGCGCGATGGGAACGGCTGCGACCAGCGCGGCGTCAGCAGGCACGCCGTGGCCGCAGTTGTCTGCCGGAGAGGGCGGAGTGGTTGCGATCGATCTCGCGCAGCCTTCGCTGTGGTACGTCTCGACAGCGCCGGGCGTGAGCATCACGCGATGCGCGAAGGGAAGCGCATGTACAGCGGCGGATTTCGCCGCGACGCCAACCATCGGAGCCTCGCAGGTGGCGCAGGACGCTTCGGCTGCGGATGCGCCGTGGATGCTTGATTCGGCGTACTCCGCGAACGCAATCGTAGGCACGTGCCGTGCATGGCGTGGTCCGGCAGACGGAACCGGGTGGTCCGCCGACAACGCGATCAGCGCCATGATGGATGAAAGCTCGACGTGCGTTACAGGTAACTCTGTGATTCGGTCTCTGGCCGCCGGAGGAGCGGCGTCCTCGACCGCGACTGCCGCGCAGAATATGGGTTCCGAGGTGCTTTACGCCGGAATGGCGGGCGCGCTCGATGGCGGCGGCGTACTGGGCGGACACATCTTCACAACCGCGAACGCAGCAACGTCTCCGGGCTTGCCGGTCTGGACCGATATTGCAATCAATACAGTTACAAATGAAGTGATGTATCACGGAGTCTTCAATCCCGGCGGCTTCGATGTGCCGTCCATCGCCGTGGACCCCCATGACCCGTCAGGAATGACGATCTATGCAGCAATCATGGGGTTTTACAGCAACGGAGCCAGCGTGCCCAAGCTCTACCGCTCGGTGAACGGCGGAACAAGCTGGACCGCAGTTTCAAGCAATATGCCTTTTGTGCCCGCAAACAGCGTCGTGATCGACCCGAATGATGCTAACACGGTCTATGTCGCGACCGACGCTGGCGTATATGTAACTAACAACATTACCAATTGTGCTGACATTACTTCGAGTTGCTGGAACCTCTACGGCGTCGGGCTGCCGAACGCTCCGGTCATGCAATTGGCCATCGCTGCCGCGATGCCTGCGGGAAGCGGACAGACCGGCATGCTGCGTGCAGCAACCTATGGGCGCGGAATATGGCAGATTCCCTTGATGACATCCGCGGTAACGCAGACCGCTATCGAGACCAGCACGGCTTCGCTGAGCTTCACCAATCAGCAGCAGGTAGGCACGGCCAGCGGTGTTGAAACTGTAACGGTTACAAATTCAGGAAACGCTCCGCTCATGGTGAGCAGCGTCGTAATTACAGGCGATTTCACCGAGACGAACCAGTGCGAGAATGCCGTGATCGCAGCGGGAGCAAGCTGTACCGTGCAGGTTCGTTTTCTGCCCGCGGCGACAGGCAGCCGGACTGGTGTGCTGACGATCTACGGAAATGTCAGCGGAGGCCAGGCGACGGTGGCGCTCACCGGAACGGCGATTCCGGGCGGCAACGTGGTGCTGAGTCCCGTGATGGCGAGCTTTCCGGCGACCACGGTCAATGCCGCCAGCGCGCCCGTGGATGTAACTATCTCCAACACCGGCACGGGCACGGCCACGCTGCAGAAGCCTACGGTGACAGGCGATTTCGCCATCACGGCCAACACCTGCGGAGCTACTTTGGCGGCGCAGACAGGATGCACGGTGGCAATCGTCTTCAGCCCCACGGCTTCAGGCAGCCGCGAGGGGACGCTGACCGTCGTGAGCGATGCAGGCACCGGGACCACAGCCCTGAGCGGAACTGGAACTCTGCCCGCAACCGGCAGCTTGAGTACGTTGGCGCTCGCATTCGCTCCGCAGCAGATGGGAACGGCAAGCCAGGTTCAGATTGTGACGCTGACCAATACGGGAGACGTCGCGCTGACGCTGATCGCCGCAGTTACGAGCGGCGACTTCAGCGTTGTCAGCTACTGCGGCAGCTCGCTGGCCGCGCATGCAAGCTGCTCGCTGCTGGTGTCGTTCCGTCCGCAGAATGTCGGGCCGGAGAGCGGCGCGCTGATTGTCAGCGACGAATACGGGACGCAGACGGTCGCGCTGACGGGCACGGGCGCGGCTCCGCCGGGCGTCTCGCTTGCGCCCAGCCAGGGGCTGACGTTTGCTGCGACCGGCGTGGGCATGGCCTCAGCCACGCAGGTCGTGACGCTGACCAATAACGGCGGGCTTCCACTCACTATTAATAGCCTGAGCACCAGCGGCGACTTCGCGATCACGGCGAACGGCTGCGGTGCGACACTGGCCCTGGCATCGGCGTGTATCGTGCAGGTAGAGTTCACTCCGGCGGCGGCGGGCACGCGAACCGGCAGCCTCACGGTGATCGATGACGCTCCTGGATCGCCGCACACGCTGGCGTTGAGCGGTGCGGGCGTGGACTTCGCGCTCGTAGCCGACGGCGCGACCACGGTAACGGTTTCAAGCGGTGAGAGCGCGGTGTTTCCACTGCTGTTCAGCTCTGACACCGCGGTGAGCGGAACGGCTACGCTCACCTGCACGGGCGCTCCAGCGAACTCGGTCTGCACGGTGACTCCATCGAGTGTGACTCTGGGATATGCGACGACGATCACAGCTACAGTGCAGACAGGAGTCTCGACGGCCTCACTGAAGACCAGCCGCAGCGCGTGGCTTGTCTTCGTTGTTCCGGTCGTCTGCCTGGCGCTCCGGCGCCGATGCCGGATTCCTTGGTATGCGGCTTTGCTTGTGCTCGTATGTCTGACGGGCTGCTCCGTGCAGCGGCTGATTCCGGGCGATGGAGGCTCCAGCGGGACAGGGCTCGGCGTGACGACGAGTCCAGGAAGCTACGGAATCGTGGTGACGGCAACCAGCGCGGGATTGTCGCGCTCGGTGAATCTAACCATGGTCGTGCAGTAGGATTCTTTGCGAGACAGCAGCAATTTACCTGCCAACCGAACTATTCATAAGAAAGCCAATGTAACATCTGCGAAGAGGTCAGTTACCAGGAACTTTTTACCTTAATCCATCGGCGGCCCAGGTCAGGAGCAGGAAACTTGTATCAAATAGTTCTACTTGTCCGTAAAAATGGATATGCGCAAGAAGCTGCAAGGATAAGTAGAACACCGGTACATTAATTCTTTAGTAATAAGAGTGCAGTCTCAGTCGGGAAAGAAAATACTAATTTATATTTTTACTGATAATGTAGTAATTCCACGAGTGTCCGGCAGCGCTGCACACACGGGAGCTTCGAGAGTGGTCCATGCGGGCGTGCTGCTTTTTGTCCGGAGCGGCAAAAACGCCCGGGTGCCCCATCCTTCCTCCGCTTCGCTGCGGAATGACAAGGGGAAGTGTAAGAATTGCGGCGACTGCGGAAGCCGTGTTTATGGAACTGTAAAAACTAAGTAGATGGAGTAAGTTGGCGCGATTCACCGCATAAGTGGCACACCAAGTGCGTAGTAGATGCCGGGCGGGAAGGAGGTTCTCTCTGGTGCTCTTTCCTCTCGACGAATCGATTCGAATTAAGGAAGGAAGTTTTCTTCGATATGAAACGCGCTTTAATCCTTGCTTCTCTGGCTGCAACCCTGGTTGCAGCTTCAACCGCTGCCTATGGAGATAGTATTGTATTTACGCTTGCGGCAAGCACCTGTAGCGGAAACTGCGCTGTACCTGCGGGCACAGTCACGCTCACGGATACTTCAGCCGGAGTCCTGGTAGATGTGCAGTTAGTCTCCGGCACCTACTTCAGCCAGGGTACTGGCGCCGGACCCACCTTTGCATTTTCCGCCGATCCCAGCTTTTCGCCTGGAGTTACAGGCGTTACGGCGGATAACTCCAGCCTGATCTTTTCGGTGCTGGCCGGTGCTCCTGATATCAACGGCAAGCATGGCAACTTCAACACCGCCATCCAGTGCACCAACTGTAGTAACGGCGGGCCAGACTATGCCTCTAACCTGACCTTTGCTGTAACTGGAACCGATGCGGACGGAGCGGTCATTACCGTCTCGGATTTTCTCTCTTCTACGCTCAATGGTGATTCCACCAACTACTATTTTGCGGTCGATGTGAACCAGAGCGGCACCACGGGCCTGATCTATGCCGAGGGACCAGGCGTGCTGATTGCGAGCGCTCCGGCTGTTCCCTATGTTCCTCCCGGTCTCGGTGCGCCGAAAGCCCCAGCTCCACCTCCCGCACCGGTTCCAGAGCCTTCGACGCTGCTCTTTCTAGGAACCGGCCTGACGGCCCTGGGCGGAATTCTTCGCCGCAGGCTCGCGCGCGAATAACTACAAAACTACAGAACAAGCCATCCAGTCTGACGCCACCATTCCCTGAAGAGACTCGCGTAGCCTCTTCAGGGATTTTTTTCTTGTAAATATGCACAAAACCGCATAGTTTCCACGGCTTCAATTCCACCACACAATAGTAAAAAAGCAGATCTTCACAAATCCGCACGCGGCGCGGGCGGCTGAGTGGTTCATGAATTGCCGTAGAGATGGCAAAGAGAGCTGGATGGTTGAGTCTATCTATATCCCCGTCATAAGGGAATATCCAGGATGCTCTTTGAGTTGATCAACTCAATATATTTGTGGATGAAAGGGTTTCTCAGTGATTAAACGTTTAATTCTTCTTGGTTCCCTGGCTGTGGCTTTAGTTACAGCCTCAACTTCAGCCTATGCGGACAGCATCTCCTGGGGGCTGTCCAAGAGTAACTGCATCGATAGCAGTTGCGCCTCTTACGGGACAGTTACGGTCACGGACACGGCAGCCGGAGTCGATGTATCGGTGGTGTTGACGAGCGGTTACTTCAACTACAACAGCAATGGTCCGACGCTGTCGTTCAGCCTTGACCCGAGCCTCGTCCCTGCGGATGCGGCGATCACGAACATCGTTCTTACTAACAGCGATGGCTCGGTTACTTATACGGACGCCACGGCGTCGCTGCCGCCGTTGGGCACCGATGCCGCCGGACTTACCAGCAACCAGGGCGACAACAACGTGGTGATCCAGTGCGCCGACTGCGGGCCGCAAGGCCCGATGGGCGATACGCTGACGACGATGACCTTCTCCATCAACGGCGTAAGCACCGGCGATTTTGTCCCCACATCGGGCGGCAACATCAAGAATGCGCCGTGGTACTTTGAGGCCAATACAGACTCGAGCGGCGGCGGCTCGGTGCTGGTCTGGGCCAATGGCGCGGGCACACTTACTCCGTTCACGCCCGGCGGCGGGACTCCTCCGGCGGTTCCGGAGCCTTCGACGCTGCTCTTTCTGGGAACCGGACTGACGGCTCTGGGCGGAGCCATTCGCCGCAGGCTGAGCCGGTAATCAGACCGTCTCTTCCCCCAACTCCTGTTACGCGGAACGGACTCCTTCATGGAGTCCGTTCCGCTTTTTGCCCGGCGTTCGTGGCAGGGCGAAGGACACCTGTATTTCAGTCCCCTACGCCACAGCGAAAAGCTGGTTTTTCCAGCGCCTGCAACTTGCAGGGGACAACCGTATGGTTACCGAATTGCCAGAAAGGAGGTGCCAAAGAGGTCAGGCAAAAAAACTCGGCCTCTCTTGGAATGACTTAGTCATATTTTTGTGGAATGAAAGGGATCCTAGAGTGACAAAACGAGTAATTCTTCTTGCATCTCTGGCTGCGGTGTTTGCCGTAGCCTCAACCTGTGCTCGCGCAGACAGCATCTCATGGAGCTTGTCTGACAACTGTAGCGGCAGCAGTTGCGCCTCTGCCGGGATGGTCACGGCCACGGACACTCCGACCGGAGTCAACGTGTCGGTGGTGCTGACGGACGGATACTTTGGCTCCAACGGCTCGGCTCCTGCCTTCTCGTTCAGCCTCGACCCGAGCCTCATCCCCACCGACGCCGCGATCACGAACATCGTCTTCAGCAGCAGCGACGGCACGGTGACCTATACCGCCGCTACGGCCTCGCAGCCGCCGCTGGGAACCGGCAACTCCGGCATCGGCGGCAACCAGGGTGACAATAACGTGGTGATCCAATGCCCCGCCTGCGCCAAGAACCCCATGAAGGATACGCTGACGACGCTGACCTTCATCATCAACGGCGTAAGCACCGGCGACTTCGTCCCCACTTCGGGCAACAACATAAAAGATGCGCCCTGGTACTTTGAAGCCAACACGGGCAACGCCATAATCTGGGCCTGGGGTACGGGCACTTGCACGCCGTCGATCCCTTCGGGCGGTAATCCTCCTGCTGTTCCGGAGCCTTCGACGCTGCTCTTCCTGGGAACCGGACTGACGGCTCTGGGCGGACTTATCCGCCGCAAGCTGATCCGGTAAGCAGACATCTCTCTCCTCCCCAATCCGCAGCAGGCAGAACGGACTCCCCCGCGGAGTCCGTTCTGGTAAGAGGAAAACTGGTAGAATTTAACCTCTGTGCGCTCCCGTAGGAGTGCCAACTCTCGCCACTCTCGCGAGCAAAGGAAGACCGGAACCCGTGGATCAGAAAACCCGCTACGCTCTCAAGCACGATCAGTTTGTCGATACAACCGCGCACGGCCTGGAATGGGCCAGCCAGCACCGCCGCACCGTGATGATGACCATCAGCAGCATCGTGGTTGCCGTGCTGGTGATCGTTGCAGCG
>WQYS01000039.1 GCA_009781125.1 Acidobacteriaceae bacterium
AAAAAAACAAAATAATCATGCTCTCTCTCTTGCCCCACACTCATAAAAAATATAAAAAAAAAAAAAAAAAAGAGGGGGGGGGGGGTTTTATATGAACGGGGGTGTCGCTTGTTTTTGTTAGAGGGGGGGGGGGGGGGGGGGGTAGACTGTCCAAATCTTCAAACAGAGGGAAAACAAACAATGATTAGCACCGCAGTTCAGAGAGGCGGCTGGGTTTATGTCTACGATGAAAAGGGTTCACAAATAGCGACGATCGATGCCGCAGATGGTCTTCAGGGGTACACTTCCAATTCCGTGTCCGTGAAGAGAGGTGGCTGGATTTATATCTACGACGAAAGGGGTTCGCAGATCAACACAATTTCTGCAAGTTAAAGTCCTGCCCGGCGGGCATGCTCGGTCATTTCGCTGCGAATGTGCAGCGCCAGAGCGAGCGCACGGCGGCCATCGTCGCCGCTGACTACCGGACAGCTCTGACTGCGAACGGCGTTCAGGAAGCTGGCAATCTCCAGACGCAGCGGCTCGCCAGGCTCTACGGAAACTCTGTGCAGCGACATGCCCGGAGCCGGGGTTCCGTTGGGTAACTGCGTTCCCTGCAGCTTCTGCGCCATCGCCGCAATCTTGGCTGGGTCGAGCTTGGCTGCGGAAGAGACGTCGATCATAAACAGGTCCTGCCGCGCGAAGTCGAGCGAAAGGTACTGGTGCGGCTGGAAGAAGCGCAGCTTGCGCACGCGCTCGGTCGAGACGCGCGAAGCCGTGAAGTTGGCCACGCAGCCGTTGGCGAACTCCACGCGCACATTGGCGATATCGACGTTGTGTGAGAGCACCGGAAGCCCGACGGCTCGAACCTCGCGGATGGGGGAAGTGACCAGCGACAACACGATATCGAGGTCGTGGATCATCAGATCGAGCACCACATCGACATCGAGCGAGCGCGGCGTGAACAGACTGAGCCGGTGCGCCTCAAAGAACATCGGCTTGTTCAGCAGCTTCTGGGCGGCGGCGACGGCGGGGTTGAAGCGCTCCAGGTGGCCGGTCTGAATGATGCGGCCTTTCTCGCGCGCCAGCGCCAGGATGCGGTCGGCGTCCTCAAGGCTGGAGGCCAGCGGCTTTTCGATCAGCAGATCGACTCCGGCGTCCACTAGAGGCAGAGCAGCCTCGGCGTGGGCGCTGGTCGGCGTGCAGATGGAGGCGGCATCCACGCGGGTTGCCTCCAGACACTCCTCCACTGAACAGAAGGCGGGAATGCCGAACTCACGGGCGGCCTCACGAGCAGCCTGGTCGCAATCTACGACCGCAACCAGACGGACGTCTTCGCCGTCCTGTTCCAGTTCGCGGACGACGCGCAGGTGATTGCGCCCGAAGGCTCCTGCGCCCACGACGGCATAGCGGAGTGGAGAATGCGTGCTCACGTTACTTGACAGGGCCTTCCACTGCCTGGCGGCAGCGCGCATAAAGGCTGAGAAGCTGATTGACCAGCTCCTCGGGTTTTGCAGCTGTGGCTGCGGCGAAGCCGGTCGATCCGACAGCCCGCCCACCCACGTTGGCGTGGGCGGCGATGAACTTCAGCAGGTCGAGGGCGATATCTTCGGTGCGGCGCGCGGCCAGACTGCCAGTTTCCCTGGGAACTTCCATGTGGGGTTCTTTCCTCTCCGTGTTCCTCTTGTGGCTCTGTAGGAATGTTAATGGGCGGAGAGGATGCGCGCAAATCTGGCCACTGCCATTCGCTCACTTGCCTGCAAGAGTGAGCGTGTGGCTGTCTTCGGCGTCGTTGGCGCGCAGGACGTCGGCCAGCGGACCGGATGCCCGGAAGGCGAACGCCTCCAGAATCGCGGCGATGGCGTGAGCGTCGTAGGTATGCAGGTGAGAGTTGTTTATGCCAAAGATGGACCATCCCTCGCGCTTGAGGACGGCCCGCAGCGTGGAGACTCCGAAGGGCTTGCCGTTCTTCACGGCGGCGATGTAGCGATGAGCAAAAAAACCCGCAAGAATTGGACTCAGGTATTGAATTCGCAGCGTCATATGCGCCTCTCGGTGCAGTTGGGGGCGCTAGAATGAGAGGTACGGCGCAGGGTGCAATCGCTTTGCATCCTACCCCAGCCCGGTCACGTCAGCGCCACTGGCATGGCCGGGGTCTTTTGATGTCGTTTCCTGCGACAGAAACAATGTCTTGATACTCGCCTCTGTTGGCCAAAGTGTCAAGTGTTTTCAATAACATACAATCTTCATTTTCAGGCATATCGCGCAGGCTTTTGCCTGCTCTCGCCAGAGGGGCAAGCTAAACCAGCGATGCGCGCGCGCGAACCTCGCAAAGAATTTCGTAGGCAATGGTGTGCGCCAATCGTGCATGGTCGTCAGCGGTGATGCCATCGCCCAGCAGGACGACCTCATCGCCGACGCGGTCGCGGTCGATTCCGGAGACATCGACGGTAGTGAGGTTCATCGAGATGCGTCCGAGGATGGGCGCGCGGCAGCCGTGAATCATGACCCAGCCGCCTGCGCGGTCGTTGCTGGAGGAGAGCTCGCGCCGCAGGCCGTCCGCGTATCCGACCGGCAACAGAGCGACGCGCATCGGCCTCCTCGCTGCAAAGATGCCGTTGTAGCCGATGACCTCGCCTGCATCCAGATCGCGCACGGCAAGAATGCGAGTCTTCCATGTCATCACAGGCTGCAAGCGGTCGTGGATTCTTGCTGCCGGTCCGCTGCAGCCTGGCTCGTGCTCGATAGGCAGGCTGTAGCCGTAGAGTCCGATGCCGGTCCGCACCATGGGTTGCGCTCCCAGCTCTGAGGCAAGCCGCGTCAGCCAGTTGTGAAAGCCTGGACAGTCTTGCTCAACACAGTTATCCAGCATCGAAGTGCTGCCAGCGTGCAGCCACGCCGGACGCAGGCCTGAAGCCGCAACGCTGCGGCAGGCCTGCTCGAAGCGCGCGCGCTGCATCGCGGTCAGAGAAGAACCGGCAACCTCGCTGGCGGCGAAGTGAGTCAGCACGCCGTCAAGCACGATCAGCGGATGTGCCGCGATCCACGTGAGCACGCGGTCCAGCTCTTTGCCTGGAGGCACGCCTTGCCGCGACATGCCGGTATCGATTTCGAGATGAACAGGGAGCGAGCGCGCATCGTGTCTGGATGCAGCATCAGCAAGACACTCAAGCTGCTCCACCGTCCAGACGCAGGAGACAAGACGGTGCTCGACTCTATGAGAGGCCTCCTCAACGTCGCCGGCCACCAGGCCGCTCATGATGAGAATCTGCGGACGCGGCGAGATGCCGCCGAGCGACTCGACGACCGCAGCGCCCTCGTCGGCATCCTTCACGCCGAGCCAGCGCGCTCCCTCGCGCACCAGCACCGGAGCCAGCAGCGACGCGCTGTGTCCGTAACTGTCCGACTTGACGACGGCCAGCAGCGCCACGTCCGACTCTGCCGCCTCGGCCAGCGTGCGATAGTTCGCCGCCAGCCGTTCCCGCGAAAGCTCAACCCAACTGTTCACGTTTCCATTCTAACTACGCGGACCGGCGTAGGCCTCGCCGCGGCAGATGATCTCGGCGGGTCCAGTCAGCAGCATGACCGCATCTTCGGAATCCGCAGGCCAGACCGTCCGCTGCGAGCCGCCCTCGGCGATCGCCGTCAGCTCACGAGCCACTCCGCGCAACGCCATCGACGCCGACGATGAGGCGCAGGTTCCGGTTCCCGAAGAGGTCGTCGGCCCGCAGCCGCGCTCGAAGATGCGGAAGGATATCTTGTCCTTCGACAGCACACGGACGAACTCAACATTCGTTCCATGCGGAAACAGCGGGCTGACGCTGATCTTTGCTCCCAGCTCCTGCCAGCGAAGGCCATGCCCGCTGAAGTCTTCGTTTTCGGTGAAGATGACGAAGTGCGGATTGCCGACGTTGACAACGGCTCCTTCGACCTTGCCAACGCCGTCAACCTGAATCGTCTGCGGCGTAACCTGCGGCACGCCCATCTCGCTTTCGATCAGGTACAGAGGATTGTTATCTTCTACGACGCGGCAGCGACGCGGGCCGCCATGCGTGCCCAATATAACGTCATCGATTCCCTCGCTCGAGGCAAGCCACGCGGCCACGCAGCGGGTTCCGTTGCCGGAAAGCTCGGCGGCGCTGCCATCGGCGTTGAAGAGCCGCAGAAAAATCTCGCCATCGCGGCGGTCGACAAACTCAATGCCATCGGCGCCGATGCTGGTGTTGCGGCTGCACAGCTTGC
This sequence comes from Acidobacteriaceae bacterium, assembly GCA_009781125.1. Next base: position 4,219 of record WQYS01000039.1, read on the forward strand.
GCGTCAGCTCGGCATGATCTTTCTTGGGAAACCGCTCGTCAACGATAAGGAAGTCGTTGCCGCAGGCATGAACTTTAACAAAAGGAATCATCTGTATAAGGATACCGCCAGAGGAACAAAAAGCAGATACCTTCGCTTCGCTGCGGGATGACAAGGTGAAGGAGATGATTGTCTAGTGAGTCAAGGTGATGAAACGGTTGGACTGATAGATGCGCGCGCAGGACTGGCCGGTAGTGCAGAGCACGGCCAGTTCCGTCAGGCCTTCCGGATGCTCCGCGACCGCCTTTGATACGGGATCGCCTTCCATTGCCACGACAAACGCCGCATGGTCTGCTGGAGCCGTCAGCGCCTGCTGCCAGCTATCGTTCTCGCGTCCGCCGATGAACTGCCGCAGCGGAATCCCAGCCTGCTGTATGGCTCCGATGTGGTCGGTATACATCATAATAGTCGCTCCCGGCGGAAACGATTGCAGGTAGCGCGACAGCGCAGCTTCGAAGGCGACTCGCGTGATCGAGTTCGCCTTGGCTTCCTTGAGCACAATCGGAGTTGCGGCCATCATGGCCACGGCATTGAGCGCCCCCAGCGAGAGAGCAGCCGGATAAAGCAACTGCGCGGCGAGCCGGTGCCGCTCGTTCCAGCGCCGCGCCAGCCATTGCAGCAGGAAGAAGGCCGAGACGGCCAGCGCCGGAAGCATCTCCACTCCGTAGCGCGCATTATAGTAGGAGTGCGGCCACAGTGGCGGGATATAGATCGGAACCGAGCCGAACGAGATCGAGTAGACATAGAACGGCAGCGGAATCCACAGCAGCAGCGCGGCGCGTTCCGTATTGCAGCGACATGCCAGCGCGAGTCCGCCAATCGCCGCAGCCATTACGGCGAAGCCTGTCTCCCACGCCGAAGCCACTAGCTGCGCCGCGCGCGTGTACAGGACCGCGGCCCACAGCGGATTGTGCCAGCCGGCATGTCCTGGCGACCATCTGCGATCGATGGCCGCAGCCGAGTAGGGCCCGCGCAGGAAATCCAGCGGGTCATGAAAGAGGTGCTGGTTATAGGCAAGCCATCCCAGCGGACCGGCTACGGCGAGAACGGTGAAGATCACGTACCACGGAGCCACCTTGCTCCAGAGCCTCTGCCGCCGAGCGAAGACCTGCCACGTCACGGTTCCCCAGATCGCCGCTCCTAGGATCCAGCCATCGTATCGCGTATAGACCGCGGCCAGCGTCAGCACTCCGAGCAGGAGCAATCTTCGCGCTGCTACGGTGCTTTGTCCTTCGCGGACCGCGGCGGTGAACTCCATCGTCAGCAGCGTTGCCCAGATCAGAATTGCCAGGAACAGCGGCTCCGTCATCGCCGTGGTCGAGAGATACAGCAGATTAGGATTCAGCGCGAAGAACACGGTGGCGGCAAACGACCATCGCGGCGTAAGCATGCGGCGCGCGAGCCTGTAGAATCCGGCCACGCCAAGGATGTAGCACAGCAGAGAAGGCCACGCTCCGGCCAGTCCGTTCTGCCACCACTCCATCCTGGAGATGAACGGCAGCATGAGAATATGCGGCAGCGGCAGCCATACTCCGCCGAGCTGGTTCAGTCCGGGGTTGCGCGAGTCGACGATGCGCCGCGCGATGCCCATGTGCGCCACCGCGTCGCCGTACAGCAGCAGGTATCCGCGCGAGTACGAGACCAGCAGCGAGACGAAGGCCACCACCATCGCCGCCATCGCAAGGGGAAAGGTCTCCTCCCGGCTGGCAGGCCTCACCACGTCAGGCGCAATTGCGCTGGCGTCCGGCAGCTTCGCAAGTGCGCGGCGTGATCCAGGCCTACGCATACTCAAGGTGCGAGATCTCGCGGAAGAGCTTGAAGCGCTCTTCGATCTCCGGGCGGGTTACGTTTTGCAGGCGCTCGGTGCCGAAGCGCTCGACCGCAAAAGAGCCCATCACGCCGCCGTAGAACATGGCGCGGCGGAAGACCTCGGGCGTCAGCTCCGGCTGCGAGGCCAGATAGCCGTAAAATCCTCCGGCAAAGGAGTCGCCCGCGCCGGTTGGATCGACCACCTCGGCCAGCGGCAGCGCCGGCGCACGGAAGGGATGCAGCATCCTTACGCCGTTGTCGAAGGAGTTGTCGCTGAAGAACGCGGTCGCACCGTACTCGCCGTGCTTGACGACCAGCGTCTTCGGTCCCATGGCGATCACGTTCTTGGCGGCCTTTACGATGTTCTGCTCGCCGCCGAGCATGCGCGCCTCGCCGTCGTTGATGAGCAGCACGTCCAACTCGCGCAGCACCCTGGCGAGGTTCTCCGCGTGGCCGGAGATCCAGTAGTTCATGGTGTCGCCGCAGACGCGGCGCACGCGCGGCATCTGGCTGCGCACGCGAGCCTGCAACACCGGATCGATGTTGGCCAGAAAAAGATACTCGCTGTCCATGTACTCGGCGGGAATCTTTGGCTCGAAGCTCTCGAAGACGTTCAGGTGCGTATCTAAAGTTTTGGCCGCGTCCATCGCGCCGGAGTAGGAACCCTTCCAATGGAAGCTAAGCCCGTCGGCGTGCTCGATGCCGCGCGTGTCGATTCCATGCCTGGTCAACACGGCCTCGTGCTCGGCGGTAAAGTCCTTGCCGACGACGGCGATCACGCGCACCGGCGTGAAGTAGCTCGCGGCCAGAGCAAAGTGAGTTGCGGCGCCGCCCAGGCAATGATCGACCTTGCCGAGCGGCGTCTCAATACTGTCAAAAGCGACGGAACCAACTACAAGAATTGCCATGAACTTCCTCAGAAATATTTATCCAGCAGAAGCGACAGACGCTGGCGCGCTTCGGCAGGAATCGCTTTGCGGTCGGTAAGGATGGCGTACTTCAGCGCATCACCGCAGGCGCAGGTCTTCTGCTGCGGCATCGCGGCTACGGCGGCTCTCACTACCTTCGAGGCGTTGTCGGCGTTCTGATGCAGAACGGCGACCACCTGCTCGATGGTAACGTCATCGTGGCCTTCGTACCAGCAGTCGTAATCGGTGACCATGGCCAGGGTCGAGTAGCAAATCTCGGCCTCGCGGGCGAGCTTGGCCTCTTGCAGGTTGGTCATGCCGATCACGTCCGCGCACCAGCTTCTATAAAGGTTCGACTCGGCGCGGGTCGAGAACTGCGGACCTTCCATGCAGACGTAGGTTCCGCCGCTTTTGCCGACGACGCCCACCACGTCGCACGCCTTCTTGAAGGCCTGGGCGACGGTCGGGCAGACGGGATCGCCGAAGGCCACATGGGCCACGATGCCGTCGCCGAAAAAGGTCGATTGGCGCGCAAAGGTGCGGTCGATGAACTGGTCGGGAATGACGAAGTCGGTCGGCTTATGCTCAACCTTGAGCGACCCGACTGCCGATACCGACAGAATGCGCTCCACGCCGAGCGACTTCATCGCATAGATGTTGGCGCGGAAGTTTAGCTCGCTGGGCAGAATACGATGGCCGCGTCCATGCCGCGCCAGAAAGGCTACCTGGCGGCCTTCGAGTTCTCCCAGCACGAACGCATCAGAGGGGTCTCCGAACGGTGTGGTTATCTTCTCTTCACGAACATTCGTGAGTCCGGGCATGGCATACAGGCCGCTGCCCCCGATGATTCCGATCTCTGCTTTTTTCAAAACACTAGCTCCATTCGCTTACTAATGAAGTATATCGGGAAAGCGGCTCAGACCAGCGCGCATCACTCCGAAGCCGCCGATCATGCGAGCCATGTCCAGTGCTGGTTCGTGATAGTTCTGATTGTTCTTCACCACCTGCAAGGGGCCTTCCGCCTGTACGCTCTCGATGCTGTCGCGCAGCCTGCGGGCCAGCGGCAGAGGAAATCCTTCGGCAAGAAACACGCCGCTGCCGTTGATCGACAACAACACATCGCCTTCGCTGGTGGAGTAAATCTGCTCGCCGTCCTGTTCGTCCTGCTCGCGGCGCGCGACGCCCGAGTACTTGCGCGGAATCTCCGAGGCATACACGCGCAGGAACGAACTGGCCGAATCAGGGTTCTTCCACTGCGAATAGTAAATCAGCGCAATCGATGCCGTAGACTGCTTCTGGGCTTCGGTCACGGCGCTTTTGCGCTGCGCGGCGTAATAGACGCCGCCGTTCCACTCTGGAGCCAGCGCCTCGGCCATATCACGCCCGCCGAAGAGCTCCGTCAGGATGCGCACGTCCAGCTCGCCCATGACGCCGATATCGTAGGGCCGATAGTCGGCGTCGATGAGCGGATGAATATCCGGCAGTTGAAGAACCGGCACCGGCACGCGCTTGATGTAGGCGTCCGGGTTCATGATCTCGAAGCTGGAGGAGGGAGGATTTTCCAGTGCGCCGCGAAAGGCCACGCCGCGGCCCTTCTGGATCAGCAGCGACTGCTCGAACTGCAGCCCGTCGTCGTAGGGAAACAGCAGCGACTGCTGCAACAGCAGCGGAGCCCGCGCCAGAATGGGCGATCCGCTCATGTCGTCGACCGAGTCGCGCATCTTCTCGGCCAGGCCGGGCGCGTCGGCCAGCGTCTTCCCCGTGCCCTGCAGCGAGTAGTCCACGAAGACCGCCATGGCTTGACCTTCGGCCACAGCCTCGCGCGCCGTGTCGGCCTCATCGAGCTGAATATGCCGGTTGTCGTCCTGCACGTTGCGCGGAGGATCGTAGAGGCTCACCTCGGACCACCTGGTCAGATCGACGCGCTGATCCTGAAGCGCGTGGGTCAGCTCATGCGCCAGCACCGGCTTCTGCTCGTCGGGCTGAATCCAGTCCAGCAGGTTCACCGTGCGCGTCTTGTTGTCGTAGAAGCCGGCGATCTGCTCGGTGAGCAGCGACAGAAGGAAGGGGCGAAGATTGAAGTCCCGGTCGAGCAGGCCAAACTTCTTCAGCACGATCTCGGAGCGCTCCATGCGTTTGGTGTCCTTGTCGTCGTCGAACTTCTGGCGCAGGAACCGCGAGACCTCGTCGCGCGAGATCAGTTTGCGCTTGACGCTGTGTTCGACGGGCAGGCCCGTGTCCTGGCTGGCGAAGGAGAGAATCTCATCGACGGAGCGGAACAGTTCCTTGGCCTGCTGCTTGGTGATGGGCGCGCTGGCCTTTGGGTTCGTCTGGTCCGCTGGAGCTCCGGTGACCGGCGCGGTCTGCGCCACGCAGGTTGAACTCAAGGCAGAAAGAAATCCAAGAGCGGCCGCCGCACATCCAATCTTCCATCGCATCTGTTAGCCCCCTGACGGCTGCACGAAAAGAACCAGCCGTATTCGACCGCTATAATCCAGTTTACGAGAGTTTCGCCTCTTGCCCGTTATGACACAGGCCTCTCATCCCGCCGAGCAACAGACCCAGCTTTCCGCGCTGACGCAGCGAGCGGCCGTATCGCGTTTAGACGCTATCGGATGGATTCGCGTCTCAGGCGAGGATCGCGCGCGCTGGCTCAACGGCATGGTCACCAACGCTGTCGAGCAGCTTGCCGCGGGCAGCGGCGCATATAACTTCTTCCTCAACGCGCAGGGCCAGATCCAGGGCGACGGCTTCGTCTTTGCCCAGCAGGACGCATTCCTGATAGAGACGCAATCGAGCCGGGTGGATGCGCTCATGGCGCATCTGGACCGCTACATCATCATGGACGATGTGGAACTCAGGAATGTTTCCGATACATGGCGTGGCGTTACGGTGATCGGTCCCGAGGCGGCGGGGCTTCTGGAGCAGGCTGGTCTCACTCACGAGGGTTCTTTGAAACTTCATGAGGCTGTGTGGAACTCGGCCAAGGTAATGGTCTATCAGGGCTACAGCCCTCTGGTTCCGCGATATGAGGTTTGGGCGGATGCCGCCACCATCGCAGCGCTCATCGAATACTTTCAAAAGGTGGGAGTTATGACGGCAGGCGACGAAAGCCTGGATTGGCTTCGCATCCTCGAAGGCACTCCGCGATATGGTGTGGACATCCGCGACCGCGACCTGCCTCAGGAGACTGGACAGACTCAGCGCGCGCTGCACTTTACCAAAGGCTGCTACCTCGGCCAGGAGATCGTCGAGCGCATCCGTTCGCGGGGAGCTGTCCATCGCATCTTTCAGGCGTTTCGTCTCGTGGGCGAACTTCCAGCAGCAGGCGCGAAGCTCGAAGCCGCCGGCAAACCGGCAGGTGAGCTGACCAGTGTTGCCCGCATCCCTCTGAATGGAGCCATGCATCAACTGGCGCTGGGATACGTTCGCCGCGAGGCGCTGGATCGCGGTGAGAGCCTCAGCTATCCAGGCGGCACGGCCTCGCCCGTTGCCAGTGGTATTCCGCCCGTCAGGCCGTAATCATTCTCCCTTGTCGTTACCCTACCCCTTGTCATTCCGGAGCGAAGCGACGGAATCTGCTTTCCTTCCCCAGCCACAGTTGCCACGATGGGAGTACAGCGTGAATTGCGCGTCTATGTACAAGCTTGTTTGCCGCTCCGGGCAAAAAAGCAGATTCCGTTGCTTCGCTCCGGAATGACAAAGGGGGAAGTGGGATGACAAGGGAAAAGAGGCAGTTCGTAAAACAAGTTCTGAGAGAAAATAGAAGATATGTCCGAAGAGAAGAAGCCATTCGTCATTACCGACCGCCGCAAGTTCAGCATGGACGGCTCGCCCAGGCCCGACGCCGATCCGTCGCCGGAGCGGGAGTCTGCACCTCCAGCGCCGCCCCAGCCAGTGGCCGAAGAGAAACCCGTCGCCGCTCCCGAGCCCGCCGCCGAGGAGAAGCCCGCGTACACAGGCCCGACTGCCGAGGAGAACGACCGTTCGCGCCAAGCCTACGAGAGCACCAGCGACCGTCTCGACACCGCCATCCGGGCGGCCAATCCCGGCGCCGAGCACATGCCGCCGGTGAACTTCGAGCGCGTGATTCAGTCCATCTACATGACGGCCATCATGCAGATGGGCGGAGCGACGCCCGAAGGCGAAGCGCCGCGGATCGATATTCTGGGCGCGCGGCAGAGCATCGACATGCTCGGCGTGCTGGCGGAGAAGACCAAGGGCAACCTCAATGCCGATGAGACGCGCCTGCTCGACAGCGCTCTGTTCGAGCTGCGCATGGCCTTTCTGGAGATCACGCAGGCGCTGGCGCGTCAGGCTGCAGCCCGATCTGAACAGGCCCAGAAGGCGCAGCAGGAGCCGGTTCCGCCGCCTGGCTCGGGCCGTCCGACGATCGTAAAGTGATGCAGGCGACCCTCACCTTTCTCGGCTCGGGCACATCGATGGGAGTGCCCACACTGGGCTGCGGCTGTGACGTCTGCCGTGCGGCAACCTCCGGAGACGCGCGCAACCGGCGCACGCGGCCTTCCGTGCGCATCAGCTATAACAATAAGGTCGTGCTGATCGATACCGGCCCGGACTTTCACGCGCAGGCCGTGCGCGAAGGCATCAGTCATGTCGACGCGGTGCTCTATACACACGGACACGCCGATCACATCATGGGATTCGACGATCTGCGCCCGTTGAGCTTCGAGATTGAGGGCGGCCTGCCGATCTACGCGGACGAGGAGACGCTGCTCACGCTGAAGCGCGTCTTCGATTACACCTTCCGCAAGGAAAGCCGCTATCCGACCAGCGCGCGAGTCAAGCTGCACACGATTGATCCCGCGCCGGGAGCGGGATTCGATCTCTTTGGAGCCTGCTTTCAGCGCGTTCCTGTCCGCCACGGCCCGCAGGTGATCTCCGGCTATCGTTTCGGCTCGGCGGCCTATATCACTGACATGAGCGATATTCCGGACGAGAGCCTTGCGCTGCTGGAAAATCTTGAGGTGCTTATTCTGGACGCGCTGCGCCGGCAACCGCATCCGAGCCACTCCCATCTGGCGCGATCC
>WQYS01000040.1 GCA_009781125.1 Acidobacteriaceae bacterium
ACGACCGCTACTTTCTCGATGTGACCGTGAACAAGACCGTCGAGATATGGAACAAGCGTATGCACTTCTACCACGGCAACTACGAGCGGTACGTGGCCCAGAAAGAGGAGCGCCGCACGCAGTTGATGGCAGCCTACAGAAATCAGCGCGAGCGCATCGACGCGCTGGAGGCGTTCATCAACCGCTTCCGCTATCAGGCGACCAAGGCCCGTCAGGTGCAGTCGCGCATCAAGGAGCTGGAGAAGATCGAGCGCATCGAGGTTCCCGAGGAAGAAGGGACAATACATTTCTCCATTCCGCAGCCGCCGGCCTCGGGGCGCACGGTGATCGAGGCGCAGAACCTGACCAAGCATTACGGCGACAAGCGCGTTCTGGAAGACGTGAGCTTCACCATCGAGCGCGGCGACCGCATCGCTCTGGTGGGCGCGAACGGCGCGGGCAAATCGACGCTGATCCGTCTGCTCAGCCAGCAGGAGGAGCCCACCGGCGGCACGGTGCGTTTGGGCCATAACGCTCTGGTGGACTTCTTCGCGCAGGACCAGTACAAGGTGCTCGATGCCAACGCCGTGATGCTCGACGACATCGCCGCCGCCGCGCCCAGGGTTCCGGTGGTCGAGCTGCGCTCGCTGCTGGGCTGCTTCATGTTCTCCGGCGACGATGTCTTCAAGAAGCTGGGCGTGCTCTCCGGCGGCGAGCGCAACCGCTACGCCATGGCCAAGATGCTGGTGTCGCCGTCGAACATGCTGCTGCTCGACGAGCCGACCAACCACCTCGATCTGCGCGCTAAGGACGTTCTGCTCGACGCCATCCGGAACTTTACCGGAACGGTGCTGTTCGTCTCGCATGACCGCTACTTCATTGACGGCCTGGCAACGCGCGTCTTCGAGGTGGAGGCGGGCCATGTCCACATCTACCCGGGCAACTACGAGGACTACATGTGGCGCAAGCAGGGCGGTCCGGAGAAGATCGAACAGGAGCTTGCCCAGTCTGTGGCAAAGCCTGCGCCTGCCGCCGTCGCGCCGGTTGAAGCGCCACAGCCGGAGGCTCAGCAGCCTGCTGTCAAGCGGTTGAATCCGATTAAGCTGAAGCAGCTTGAGGACCGCCTTCGTTTGGCCGAAGAGGAGATTCCGCGTCTGGAGTCGGCGATTACGTCCGTAGAGGAGCGGCTAGGCATCTTCGTTTCAGCCGAGCAGTCGCAGCGAGATGCAGCCGAACTCGATGCCTTGCGCGAGAAGCGGACGGCACTGCTTGCGGAGTGGGAAGAACTTGCGTTGACGCTCGAAGAGCAGCGCGCGGTTAGTTGATGTTCCAATTCGGTGGACGCCAATATGAGTGCCGCAAGCGTGTTCCATACCGCTCACGGCGAAGCCGTGGGTCAAATGTCGATAGATAAACCGAGGGAATGCGCGTGCTGGCGAATATCCCACACATGACGCGATAAAGCTGTGTCATGTATGGACACCGGGATTTACGCAGCGGATAAAATATCGTAAGTATGTCTTCATCGATCGCCACACCTGATCCCGTGCCAGTGAAACGCCCCATGTCCGCGCGCCGGAGGTGGCGGGCCATCACGCGCATAACCCGCGAACTTCTCTCCATCGGGAAGGCCCTGGCCGCGACCGGTCATCCGTACATGGCGCAGATCGTGCCCATGCGGCGCTGCAACCTGGCCTGCGCCTACTGTAATGAGTACGATGCTGTCTCCGACCCGGTGCCGGTGCGCGAGATGCTGCGCCGCGTCGATCATCTTGGCCGGCTGGGGACCTCGATCATCACCATCTCGGGCGGCGAGCCGCTGCTGCATCCGGACCTCGACGAGATCGTCCGGCGCATCCGCCAGACCGGCGCGATTGCAGGCGTAATTACCAACGGCTACCTGCTGATGCCCGAGCGCATCGAGCGGCTCAACCGGGCCGGACTCGACCACATGCAGATCTCCATCGACAACATCACGCCGGACGAGGTGTCGAAGAAGAGCCTCAAGGTGCTCGATAAGAAGCTGCAGATGCTGGCCGAACACGCTGATTTTCATGTCAATATCAACTCGGTTGTCGGTGGCGGCATTCAGAATCCGACTGATGCGATGGTGATCTCGAAGCGGGCGCTGGAGCTTGGCTTCAGCTCGACCATCGGCATCATTCACGACGGCACCGGCCAGCTCAAGCCGCTGGGTGCGGCCGAACGCGCGGTCTGGGACCAGGTTCGCCAGCTCGAACGCCGCAGCTATACGCGCTTCAACCACTTTCAGGAGGCCATCGCCAACGGCCAGACGAACGTCTGGCGCTGCCGCGCCGGAGCGCGCTACCTCTACATCTGCGAGTACGGGCTGGTGCATTATTGCAGTCAGCAGCGCGGGTATCCTGCGATTCCGCTGGAGAAATACATGAAGGCGGACGTCAAGCGCGAGTTTCTTACGGAGAAGACCTGCTCGCCGAGCTGCACCATCTCCTGCGTCCACCAGGTCAGCTACATCGACCACTGGCGCGCTCCGCAGAGATCGACGGTGACGCCGAGCGATCCCCGGCCCGGCTCTGACCTGGTTCAGATCCGCTGATCCGGCTTACTGCTGCTGGCCGTCGCCGTCATCGACGGTGATGCTTTCAGGCAGGTCCAGCGCAATGACGTTGAACTCAGTCCCTGACGGCTGCGGGTTGACGGCCACGATATGCTGATGCTGCCTGGAACCCGCCTTCAGCTCAGTCTTCCCGGAGACGTCGTCAACTACGTTCACAGTGGTTTTCGCGTGGCCGCAGGTTAGGCCCTCGTCTGTGATGGCGGGCGTTCCTACGGGCTGGCTGTTGCTGCACTGAATCACCACGCCATACCGCTTCAGGGCGTCCTTATAAAACTGCTGCACCTTGTCGGGAGCGTCGGGCGTGCGATAGCTGGCGGCCTTTACACGGAGCTGGAACCTTCCGAAGCTCAGATTCACATCGGCGGAGCCGTTGTCCTTATCATGCTTGGTGACCATCTCCGCTCCGGGATAGACAGGCAATCCGAGTCCCTGTTCCACGCTTGCCTGATCGGTCTTAACCTGCATGCCGCCGAAGAGAGTCGCAATTTTTACATTCTCGCCGCCCTTTTGCTCGCTGGTTTCGATCCTGCATCCAGCCGGCAAAGATGCGAGCACTGCTACTGCTGCCAGAATGAACCGCTGATGGTTTCGCACAAAATGCCTCCACGAAAAACAATACGCCAATTTGACGGCGCAGGTTCCATCGCTGCCGCTGAAAGAGATTGCCAGGTTCTGAAATTGCATCCATCATGGTTCCGCAGCGGGCAATTCTGGCGGCGATTGCCGTGTTTACATGCATTCGCTCTGACCTATACTTATCGATGAGCAGGATTCCGGCTGTTCTGGAACCTAGTTATGGCGCTGCACCAGCCAATACGAGACGGCCACGCCTCCGGAATCGAGATTCCGGACAAACTTTATTTCCGCATCGGCGAGGTGGCGCGCCTGTGCGATGTTCCCACCTACGTGCTGCGCTTCTGGGAGAGTGAGTTTCCGCAGCTCAGGCCGAACAAGGGCGGCACGGGGCAGCGGCTCTACCGGCGGCGCGACGTAGAGATGGCGCTCCACATCAAGGCGCTTCTTTACGACGAAGGCTACACGATCCCCGGCGCGCGGCTGGCGCTTAAGTCGGAACAGAAGCAGAAGGACGACGCCGCTGAGATTTCTGAGACTTCGTTAGCTGCGTCCGGTGCTGAGGCTGTTGCCGCCACTCCGGAGGACCACTCCGGTCAGCTTCGCCGATTGCAGCAGGATCTTCGCGAGCTTCTGGAGGTTCTGGCGAAGTCTCCAGCCGATGGAGCGAAGTCCTGAAACCCGGCGAGCAATATATCCTGAAATCCTGGCTAAGTGAACGACGAATCCAATCCGTTAAGTGAATCTGTAGAGGTTCGGCTTCAGACTGGGACTCCGCCAGTCAGTGAACGAGCTTCCCGGCGCAGCCTGCTATCACTGCTTCGTCCATCAGCCGAGCACACGGTGATGTCGGCGGCTCTGCTGCTGATGCTTTCGACCATTCTTTCCGGCGTTCTGGGACTTATCCGGCAGAAGTGTATCAATTCGATCTTCGGCGCCGGCCTGGAGACGGATGCTTATAACGCGGCCTTCCAGCTTCCCGATCAGTTGGCTTACTTCCTTGTGGGAGGAGTCGCCTCGATCACGTTGATCACGATCCTCAACCGCTATCGCGCGCGCGGAGACGAGGCGGGCGCCGATCGCGCTCTGTCGGCGGTGCTCAACGCCATGATCGCGGTGCTTGGCCTCGGCATCGTGCTGGCCGAGCCGCTGGCGTCCGTCTATACGCATATCTTCTTCCGGGGATTCCAACCCGCGCAGGCCGCTCTGAGCACATCTCTGACGCGCATCATGCTTCCGGCGCAGCTCTTCTTTCTGATCGGAGGAGTGGTCGGCTCGCGGCTGCTGGTGCGCAGGATTTTTCTTTATCAGGCGGTTCAGCCACTGATCTATAACCTGGGCATTATCTGCGGAGCAATCTTTCTGCACCGCCGCTTCGGAATCTACTCGCTCGCCATCGGCGTGCTGGCGGGAATCATGGTCAGCGCCGCGTTCACACTTTTTGGAGCGCTCCGCGACGGGTTCCATTACCAGCCGATTCTCAACCTTCGTCATCCGGCTTTTCTGGAGTGGCTGCGCCTGACGTTTCCGCTGATGATCGGCGTCTCGCTGGTGGCCGCCGACAAGTGGATTCTCTCCTACTTTGCCTCGAACGATACGGGTGCGATCTCGCGGCTGATGGTGGCAAAGACGCTCTTCAACGCTCCGATGAGTCTTCTGGGCCAGGCTGCCGGAGCCGCTTCGCTTCCATTTTTTGCCGCTCTGTACAGCCAGCGCCGGTTTGGCGATTTTGCCTCTGCGGTCAACAGCGCCGTCTCGCGCGTGCTGGGAGCGGCGTTGCTGATGGGCGCATGGATGATCGCGCTGGCTTCGCCGATTGTCGATCTGTTTCGCGGCGGCTCGTTCACGCCCGCCGATGCGCACGCTACGGTGGTGTACTTCACCGTCTTCACGCTTTCGATAGCCTTCTGGTCCTCGCAGGGCATCTATGCGCGGTCGTTTTACGCCGCAGGCAACACGGTAACTCCGGCGATTGTGGGATGGACGGTGACGCTGATCTCGCTTCCCGTCTACAGCCTGCTGTTTCACGCGGCGGGAGTCACGGGGCTTACGTGGGCCTCGAACATAGGGATGCTCGTGCAGACGCTGGCGCTGGCGGTTCTGCTGAACCGCAGCGGGATGGTCCGTTTCTCAGGCCTTGACGCAGGCGAGCTCGGACGCGCGTTGCTGGCTGCATGCGTAAGTCTGGCGGGAGCCTACGCGACGATGCGCACGCTTCACCTTCCTCGCACTCATACCCATGATGCGGTTCTTATTGTTGCAGGAACAGCGGTTTGGGCTTTGCTGAGCGTGGCAGTGCTATGGCTTACAAGATCATCGTGGTTGCGCCAGATGCGGGCGAAGCTGTAGCTTGACTAAACCTTTTTCCGCGATTTACGCTTAGTTCGCCTTTTAAGTTTGATCGGTTCGTCATCTGTGCCCGCGCACAAAAAATGGAGGATCAAACCAATGACGGCTCATCGGAAAACCCACCATCTGTTTCTGCCCCTTCTGACCGCAGGCATTCTTCTGAGCTTGACGGTTTTATCTTTCGCTCAGGCGACATCCACCACAACCAAAACGCCAAGAACGACAACAGGCGCTCTCACCATCGACACCGCCCAGGTGGTTTACACCTCGGGCGACGATGCGGTGCTGAAGATGCCGGACGGCTCTCTTCAACTCTTCGAGTTGCAGCCGGGGACGTCGTTGACCATCGACGGAAGACCGGCGACCGCGGCTGATCTTTCTCCTGGCATGACACTCTCGCACTTGCAGTTGCATAGCCGCACGCAGTCGGACGTGACTACGGTGAAGCAAATCGATGGCATCGTCATGGGCAAGAGCGGAAGAATCCTGAATCTGCGGCTGGACGACGGCACCTCGAAGTTCTTCAGCGTCCCGCACGATGCAACCTTCGAGGTCGACGGAAGGAGGACAACCTTCGACAACGTGACCCGCGGAATGAGGGTTTCCGTCACTGCGGTTACGACCGGAGGACACACCCTGTCGGCCAGCCGGGGAGCCATGGTAGCGCGAACGCCGCCGCAGTCCGGAACGCTCGTGGTTGAAAGCCCCGGGCCAACCGGAAGATAGACGGTTTCATGCATAATAAAACCAGAGTTCTGCCGTTCTATCCCATGCCTGAGCGTGAGCGTGAGTACAACACTGAATACGAACGCGGTCAGCGGCGCAACGCCTTGGCATGCCATGTCTCCAGCCGAGGCCGTGGAGCGGCTTGCGACCGATCCTGAGCAGGGACTCAGCCAGCCGGAGGCAGCGGTCCGGCTCCAGAAACATGGGCCAAACCGCCTGCCCGAAGGCCGGAAGCGGGGTCCGCTGGCGCGGTTCTTCTCTCACTTCAACAACGTGCTGATGTACGTGCTGCTGGCCGCCGGGTTCGTCAAGCTGATGATGAACCTGTGGATCGACGCGGGCATCATCTTTTCAGTGGTTGTCGTTAACGCACTGCTCGGATTCATTCAGGAGGGCAAGGCCGAGAAGGCGCTGGACGCGATCCGCAACATGCTCACTGCCGAGGCGCGCGCGCTGCGCGGCGGCCAGGCGCGCATGGTTCCAGCCGAGCAGGTGGTTCCCGGCGACATCGTGCTGCTGGAATCGGGCGACAAGATACCTGCCGATCTCCGCCTCATCAAAGCGAAGAACCTGCGCTGTGAGGAGGCCGCTCTCACCGGCGAATCCGTGCCCGCGGAAAAGAGTGCCGATGCGTCCGTGCCACTGAATGCAACCGTTGGCGATCGCGCAAACATGGCGTTTTCGGGCACCATGGTCGTGTCTGGACGCGCAACCGGCATCGTCGTCGCCACGGGCAGCGAGACCGAGCTGGGGCGTATCAACCAGATGCTCGCCTCGGTCAGCGCGCTGGAAACTCCGCTGCTGCGCCAGATCAAGAGATTCGGTTACACCATCACGGCGGTCATCGGAGTCGTCGTCGCCTTTATCTTCGCCTACGGCAAATGGGTGCAGGGCATGGACATGGTGCACCTCTTCCAGGCGGTCGTCAGCATCGCTGTCTCGGTGATTCCGGAAGGGCTGCCCACGCTGATTACGATCACGCTGGCGATAGGAGTGCAGCGCATGGCCCAGCGCAACGCCATCATTCGCAGGTTGCCCGCGGTCGAGACGCTTGGCTCCGTCTCGCGCATCTGCTCCGACAAGACCGGCACGCTGACGCTGATGGAGATGATGGTGGTATCGGCGGTTGCAGCCGACGCAGCCTATCAGGTCACCGGCGATGGCTACGCGCCCACCGGTGAGGTTACGAAAGATGGAGTGGCTGTAAATTCATCAGAATCCGTGCTCACGCTCATGGGGCGCGTGTGTCTGCTGTGCAATGACGCCGAACTGTTCCAGCAGGACGGCGTCTGGAAGGTGGAAGGCGATCCGACCGAAGGCGCACTTTATCCATTTGCAAATAAGCTCGGCATGGATCGGCAGACGGAGCGGTCTGCGTTTCCGCGTATCGACGCCATACCGTTTGAATCGGAGCACAGGTTCATGGCGACGCTTCACAGGTCTGCTGACAACAGGCAAGCGTTGTTAGTCAAGGGCGCCCCCGAGGTGATCCTCCAGCGATGCAGTTTGCAGCAGACTGCCGGGGGGCAGGCTCCGCTCGACCGCGAGCGCTTCACGCGGGAAGCCAACAGGCTCGCGGCTCAAGGCGAACGAGTGCTGGCACTGGCCTGGCTTGAGGAGCCGAAACTGCCAAGCGGCGGCCTTGGCCCTGCCGACCTTCCGGACGCTCTGGTTCTGCTGGGTCTGGTCGGATTGCTGGACCCGCCTCGCAAGGAGGCCATCGAGGCCGTCAAGGAGTGTCATGGCGGCGGCATTCGCGTCACCATGATTACGGGTGATCACAAGATCACGGCGGCGGCCATCGCCAGGATGCTCGACATCGGCGACGGAACGACTGCGGTCACTGGCGCCGAGATCGAGGAGATGGACACGGCCACGCTTCAGGAACGAGTCGCTGATGTGGATGTTTTTGCGCGCGCCAGTCCCGAGCACAAGCTCCGCCTGGTGAATGCGATTCAGGCCAACAAGCAGATCGTGGCGATGACGGGTGATGGCGTCAACGATGCGCCTGCGCTCAAGAAGGCCGACATCGGCGTGGCTATGGGCATCAAAGGCACCGAGGTGACCAAGGAAGCCGCCGGAATGATCCTGGCCGACGACAACTTCGCCTCCATCGCCGCTGCCGTGAAGGAAGGGCGTACGGTCTACAACAACATCGAGAAGGCGCTGCTCTTTATCCTTCCGACCAACGTCGCCGAGGCGTCGGTGATTGCGATTGCCATCTTTGTTGGCTTCACGCTGCCCATCACGGCCCCGCAGATTCTGTGGGTCAACATGGTCACGTCGGTGGCGCTGGCTCTGGTCATCTCGTTTGAGCCGCACGAGGCCAGCGTGATGCTGCGTCCTCCGCGAGCCGCGAACCGCGCCATCATGACCCGCTTCGGCCTCTGGCGCATTCTGCTGATCGGCATGTTGCTGCTCGCTTACACGCTGGGCGCGTTCTTCTGGATGAAGTTGCAGGGAGCGTCCGACGCGCTCGCGCGGACCGTCGCCGTGAATGCCCTCGTAATGGGGCAGGCGTTCTACCTGCTGAATAGCCGTTACCTGCTCGACTCGTCGTTCTCGCTGAAGGCGCACATGGGCAACAGGTATCTGCCGCTTGGCATCGTCGGCACCGTTCTGCTGCAACTGCTGTTCACCTACACAAGCCCCTTCCAGACAATCTTCAACACGGAAGCGATTCCGCTCCATGTCTGGCCATGGCTGTTCGCCGGCGGCGCGGCGTTCTTTCTGGTGGTGGAGGCCGAGAAGTTCGTCATCCGCTCGTCGAGTTCGCTGCGAAAGATCGTCACGGCAGCGGAAGCTGGCACCTAGATTTTTGAACGATTACAAAGGTCCGGGTGCCCCATCCTTCGTCCACCGCGATGCATGCGGAAGTCACATGCTTCTCTGGTGGACGAAGGGTGGGAAAGCATAATGCTCGATCGGCCATGTTTTCACCCTGAACAGTGGCGAGTTGAGCTGTATACCTCCCACCCTTCGTCCGCCCGAAAGATATGGGATACCCTGTGGCTTTCTTGGCGGACGAAGGATGGGGCACCCGTAGATAACCGGCGTTACTCGATTTCTTTCTGATCGTCATCCAGCAGCGAGTCGGAGGCATCCGCTTTCCCGGCTCTGCCATCGACCAGATGCGTAGCGCAACGCCAGGCGCGGCGCGCCAGCGTCTCCAGGCGGCGAACGTTTTCGACATGCGCAATGGCCTCGTCTGCGCTTACCGTTCCGCTGGCTACCGAACTGAGTGTCGCTTTGCGGTGGGCCTGCTGCAACTCGCGCAGCGCTCGCGAACATTGTTCGAGCTGGATCATCGCTTGCTCTCGTGATGCTCCATTGGCGGTGGATTCTTTTTCCTCGCCGAGCGTCTCACCTGGAACGCCCACGGTACTTGCTACGAAGGCTGCGTTTCGCATGGCCTCGGCGCAGAGCTCGGCAGCCGATGCATCAATGTTTTTGCCCGACATCAGCCCGGACTCGCCTCGCTCCCCCACGGTCTCGGCCAGCCGGGAGGCGTGGTCAAGCGCGTGCATGGTGCCGGTGAGCCGAGCCTGCTCCTGCTCCGACGCGGGCGGGCCGCTCACCTCCGAGATGAACTCGCGCGCTTGCCGCAATGCATCGCCTGCCTCTGTTACCACGGCGGCATTTTTTCTGGCATAGACGGATGTTCGATAATTCACAGGCCTCAGCGCCTCGCTGATATATTCGCACATCGTCTCCAGCGCGCGCGCTACGGTCTTGCGCACGGCCTCCTCAGCCGCAAGCGGCGTCTCCAGTGCAGCCTGGTCGAGCGAGCGCGTCAGCGGCGATCCGCGCTCGGGCAGGATGCGCTCGACGAACCGCGTAAACCTGTCAACCAGCGGCAGCAGGACCGCAACGCCAACGATGTTGTAAGCCGTGTGATATCCGGCCAGCAGCGTCACGCCCGAGATGCTTCTCGAAGCGTGATAGAGCAGCGGAAGCGTAACAGGGAAGAGCGCCA
Organism: Acidobacteriaceae bacterium; assembly: GCA_009781125.1. Next base: position 10,203 of record WQYS01000040.1, read on the forward strand.
GCGCAATCAGGGCCGCGATCAGCTTGAACAGAATGTAGGCGAGCGCCAGCCGCTTGGCGGTAAAGCTGGCTCCGATGGCGGCCAGCGCGGAGCTGCTCGCCGTGCCGATGTTCTGTCCGATGATGAGCGCGCAGGCCTGATCGAGTCCTATGGCTCCGGCGTAGTGCGCCGATAGCGTTACCGCAATGGCGGCTGTAGACGATTGCATCACCGCTGTCATCACCAGTCCAACCACGATCAGAATCAGTACGCCGTACAGGCTCGTCCACCAGCTGATGCCAGGGCCGTAGATAGCAGGAAGGTCCGCCGGGTGCAGCTTTTCGGCCAGCCCGCCCATGCCCTGTTGCAGCGTCGTCAGGCCAAAGAGAACAAGCCCAAATCCCGCCAGCGCCGCGCCTGAGGCTGCCACGCGCCCACGGCCCAGCAGCTTAATCAGCGCGCCGGCGAAGATTACAGGCAGTGCATAGGACGTGAGCGAGACGCGAACGCCGATCAGCGCAATGAGCCAGCCTGTTCCAGTGGTGCCGACGTTGGCTCCGAAGACCAGCCCCAGGCCCTGCGTGAAGGTGAGCAATCCCGCGCTCACCAGACCGATGACCGTCATCGTGGTCGCACTCGACGACTGCACGATCAGCGTGACGAAGGCTCCCCAGAACGCGCCCGACAGCGGCGTGGCTGCAGCCCGGCTCAGCGTTGTGCGCAGCCCCGAGCCGGCCAGCGCCTTCAGTCCGCTGGTCATGACGCTCATGCCAAGCAGGAACAGGCCCACGCCACCGAGAACCGCTATTGTCGTTGACATACACGCTCCTGCCAGTGCTCAAACGGCCAGCTATCAATGTAACGCAAATAATATGTGCGGAAACAGAGCAAGTGTTAGCATCTGGAGGGCTGGAGCGTATACACGTTTCCAAGCGTGACCATCCTTACGGGTAGGCAGCTCCAACCCATGGAATCCGCTGCTCTCTTAATAAAAGGGCGAGCGGAGCACACGGGTTAGTAGACCGGTAAGTCAGGCGACCGGCAGGGCTTGTACCCCTGGCGTGGCGGAACCCGAGATGAAATGGGAGGTTACCACCACCACTGCCGTAAAACGTATCGCATTTTGAGGTCCATCGCACAGGTCTGATTTGTACCTGAGTTCAGTAGTTGAGCTATTCGCTCTGCGTCTTTCGTGTCAGAGCAGTAGCGGCATGGGCCGGAACGGCCGTCAGAGGTTAGTCATCGTGGTGGTCACTGGGAACGTCAGGAGAAAATTGGACGTGTTTGTTTCATGGCCATGTCTCTATTGTCACTTTCCAGCACACTGCTGAAACTCTTTGACGATAGCTATATATTTTTTCGCGGTTTCGGTCACAATCTCGGGCTTGCCTTCAGCGATGGCCTTCGTGTTCACCAGGTCGGAACCTACGCCCAGCGCGAAAGCTCCCGCTTCAAGAAACTCTGCCGCCGTCGCCAGTGAAACGCCACCGGTCGGAACCATCTCCACCTGCGGCAGCGGAGCCTTCAAGGCAGCCAGATACTTCGCTCCACCCACTGCACTCGCAGGGAATATCTTCACCACATCTGCGCCCGCCTGCCACGCCGTCACAACTTCGGTCGGCGTCAACGCACCGGGCAACACCGCGACTGAGTAGCGATGACACATCTCTATCGTCGGCAGATTCAGCGCCGGACTGACCACAAACTTTGCACCTTCGAGAATGCACATCCTGGCCGTCTCCGCGTCGAGCACGGTTCCGGCTCCGATAAGGATGTCTGGCCGCTTCT
>WQYS01000041.1 GCA_009781125.1 Acidobacteriaceae bacterium
AGGCGGTCTTCTTCTTTACCGACGGCACCGCCACCGAACTGCGCAAGGCCTCCAGCGGCAAGGCAGCCGCGGACGACGCCTTCGCCTCAGCCTCGCAGGACGCTCGTAAATATTTCCGCGAGCAGTTGCATGAGAACGTTGCGCTGCGCCTGCTGGCCGACGTGCTCAGCCCCGCGCCCGGCGGATACTTCATGGCCTATATGCATGGAGCTAGCAATCACCATCTCATCTTTACGCTCGATCCGCACGGCGTGCCGCGTGTTGCTCCGGAAGAAGTAGTGCTGAGAAAGGTCGATACCTGGGGGTCACTTTATCTGCTGGCCTTCCGCTCCGGGCAATCCGCCGAGCGTAACACTCGCGTGGACAACGTCGCTTACAGCATCGACAAGGAAGATTTGGACGTCAGCATCCAGGCGAATGGCTTCCTCACCGGCAAGGCAGACGTCCACGTCATCGCCATGAAGGATGGACTTACTGTTGTTCCACTCTTGCTCTATCCAACGCTGCGCGTGAGCAAGGTAACCGCTGATGGCATCGATCTTGGTTTTGTGCAGGAGGACAAGGACAAGGACCCACAATTCGGCATCATCCTGGCGAAGCCGCTGAACAAGGGCGAATCGGCAACCATCCGCATAGCCTACGCGGGCAAGGATGTCGTGCTGGACGAAGGCAACCACAACTATTACCCGGTTGCGCGTGAAAGCTGGTTTCCGAACACCTTGCGAAGCTTCGGGAACTACGCCACTTACCACATGCTCTTTCATGTTCCCAAGGGGCTGGAGCTGATTGCCACCGGCACGCGCGTGCGCGAAGATACGGACGGAAAGGTCACTACCAGCGAGTGGAACACCGAGGTTCCGCTGCCCGTGGCCGGTTTCACCCTGGGCGAGTTCAACAGCCAGAACGCTGTAATCAAGAGCAAGAACGGTAACGAACTCGCCATCGATGCTTACGCCAACAAATATGCGGCGGAGAATAATGGATTAGCGCTTCTCAGTTATATGAGAGACAGGGCTACTGGCAACTTCGTTCCGTCGGCCCAGCTTCCGGTAGAGTTGAGCCAGGGCCAGGTTGCAGCCTCCCTTTACACCCATTACTTCGGCGAGCTTCCTTTCAAGAAGGTCTCTCTTACGCAGCAGTATGCCTGCGACTACGGACAAAGCTGGCCCATGCTGGTCTATCTGCCTCTGTGCGGATTTATGGATAAGACCCAGCAGCATGAGCTCGGCATCGATCCCACGAACGTATTCTGGAAGGTGGTTACGCCGCATGAGGTGGCGCATCAATGGTGGGGCCATACCGTCGGCTTCAATAACTACCGCGACCAGTGGATGAGCGAAGGCTTCGCCGACGCCTCGGCCTCCATCTTTTTGCAGGCCACACGCCCCAATGCGGACGAGTTTCTCCAATTCTGGAAGGATGAACACGACCAGATCACGCAGAAGAATCAGTTCGGCTTCCGCTCGATCGATGTAGGCCCGGTTACTATGGGCTTCCGCCTGAGCACGCCGAAGACAGGATGGAATGTTTACCGGAATCTTGTCTATCCTAAGGGCGCATACATCCTGCACATGCTGCGCATGATGATGTGGTCGTCTCAGAACGGCGACAAGAACTTCATGGAGATGATGCACGACTTCGTCAGCACCTATTACCTGAAGCCGGCCACCACGGAAGACTTCAAGGCCATGGTCGAAAAACACATGACTCCGGACCTGGACCTGGACCAGAACCATCGCATGGACTGGTTCTTCAACCAGTACGTTTACGGAACCGATCTGCCTACATACCACTTTGAAGGCGCGGTCACCGAGAAGGAAGGCGGAGCATCGATGCACTTCAAGCTGGTGCAGTCCGGCGTGACGGACGACTTCAAGATGGTGATTCCGATCTATCTGGAGTTCAAGAATGGAAAGGTTATACAGCTTGGCAAGCTCGCCATCTTCGGCAATCAGACCCTGGAACAGACGGTGCCGCTACCGAAGCTGCCGGATACGGTCAAGAAGGTCTCCATTAACTACAACTACGATGTGCTGTCGATTGAGAATTAGGCGCCGCGGCAGCACCGTATAATCGATGCATGGATAAACAGCCTTTGGTTGGAGTCGTCATGGGCAGCCGCAACGACTATGCGGTGATGCGCGGCGCGGTCGAGATGCTCACGGAGTTTGGAATCGCGCACGAGGTCCGGGTGATCTCGGCCCACCGCACCCCGGATGTAGCGCTGGAGTACGCGGAGACGGCCATCAGCCGCGGCATGCGCGTCATCATTGCCGGAGCCGGCGGAGCGGCGCATCTGGCCGGCGTGCTCGCCGCCAAGACCGTGCTGCCCGTGCTCGGAGTCCCCATTGCGGCCACCTCGCTGCAGGGGCTGGACTCGCTGCTGAGCATTGTGCAGATGCCCAAGGGCGTTCCCGTGGGCACGCTCGCCATCGGCGCCTCGGGCGCGGCCAATGCGGGTTTGTTTGCCGTGGAGATTCTGGCCACCAACGACGCCGCGCTGCGCGAGCGGCTCGTCGCCTGGCGCAAGGCCCGGCGCGACGAGGTGCTGGCGCAGACCGTCGGCGAAGAAGAGCTCGCCAAGGCGTGAGCCGGGTACACTGAGCTTTTTGTATCACCTCGCACCCTCCTCGACTTTTCATTCAAACAAGGGAAGAGGGTTACAGCTCTGCGGAAGACATCCGTTATATGCCGAGGCCGAAGTCTGCGTCCTGTCCGTCGCCCGAGTGGGCGTAGAAGTCGTAAGGCGTGCGGCGGGTGAACTTGTAGCGCTGACGCAGCTCGCGTCCGACGAGCAGCCCCAGGGCCACAGCCCCAAGAGCGGCGGAGATCCAGCCAACCGTCTTAATCAGCGTGGACTCCTCGCCTGCGCACCCGGAGCAGGCGAGCGCTTCCTTTCGGACGGCGTCTTCCGGGCTTATCGGCGTGGCGGCTTCGCCGCAGTCGCACGGTTTCATGAGGCACCTCATCACAGTTCTGATCATAGCGCAGGACGCTCCGAATGAATCGATGGCTTTCGACAACTTGTTCCCTTTTGGGAATTCAACTCTTGTTCTGCCCGGGAGCCGCTCGCGCCGCCTAATTCGTAGACGGAGCCGCCGCAGTATCGTCTCCACGCTGGGTCACTGTCGTACGCAGGTACTTATACGGGTTCACCGGAGTATTGCCAATGCGCACCTCGTAGTGCAGATGCGATCCGGTGGTGCGTCCGCTGTGTCCGACGTAGCCGATCACCTCGCCGCGCGTGACCATCTGGCCCTCCGTGACGGCAAATCCCGACATGTGTCCGTACAGAGTCTCTACACCGTGGCCGTGGTCGATGATGACCTCACGTCCGTACCCGTTCGTCAGCTCCGCCACCTTCACGACGCCGTCGGCGGCGGCACGGATGGGGACGCCGTTCGGAGCGCTGATGTCTATACCCGTGTGGAACTCGCCCTCGCCGGTGCCCAGCACGGGATCGACGCGCTGGCCGAAGCTGCTGGTAATCGGACCCATCACCGGCCACAGCGCCGGCGTATAGTTGGCGGCATTCACGTCACCCGATTCGGGGAATCCGCGCAAAGGAGTCATGGCGCCAGGCCCCCCGAGTCCGGAGAGGCTGCGGTTTAAGGATCCGCTGAGGGCCGTGTTGCGCAGAGCGTAAAACGTGTCGATGGACTTGTAGTAGCTGTCGTCGGTCGCCGAAGCCGTATCGGCCAGCGGAGCGGTTGCCGCCGTCTTCTCCACCGCGTCGGCGTGCCTCTTTCCGGTCAGCTTATTGATGGGAACGGCCAGCTTGCTGGTCGTCAGCCCGTAGAGCGCCGACACCTCGCTGGCAAGCGATCCCAGCGAAGCCACGCGAACGTCCTTCTGCCGCGACTGCTCCTCCAGATGGGCGTAGTCCTTCTGAAGTGCGTAGTTGTCGTGGCGCAACTGATTGAACCGCGCCGTTTTAATCAGCATGCGCGAGTACGAGCCGGCCAGGCCGGTGATGGTGAACAGACCTACAAGCGCAGCCGCTACAAAGATGTACGCATACTGCAATGGAATGGCAACCTTCTTAAGGCTGCCGCCCTCGTCGCGGCTGACGATCATAATGTAGAGACGTCTCTTGAGGTTCAACGCTTCACCTAAGCCCAGGGGTTTCGCCGCAAGCGCTCAACATGAATCCAGCGCGGCATAGGGGTCTCTTCTCCGGAATGCCGATTGTGAAATCGCATTCGCAAATCGGCATTCACTACGGCAAGACTCTAGCAGATAGTCTTATTATCTTAACAGAGACTGGTTGAGGCGGACAATCGTTAGGAAAAATCTGCATCCAGTTCTCGATAATCCGCATCTACCACAAACGGAATTGTTTGTGAGCGGTTATGCTTCCTGATAGGCCTGTAAGAATGACAAAAGCTCCTTCAAAGCATCTGCGCGAACATAGCCTGATCGACCGCATCCGGCGCGGCTCGGAGTCAACCAAAAGTCCCTGGGTCAGCCTGGGCATCGGCGATGACTGCGCCATCCTGCACGCCGCCGCAGACAGCGAAATCCTTGTTACAACAGATCTTACGCTCGAAAACCGCCACTTCCGGCGCGACCGGCACACACCCGAATCGGTTGGCCACCGTGCGCTGGCTCGCGGGCTGAGCGACCTGGCGGCCATGGGAGCGACTCCTCTGGCGGCGTTTCTGTCGCTGGCCCTGCCCTCTTCGATGCTTTCAACCGGGCGCGGCATCGAGTGGGTCGACCGCTTCTTCGCCGGACTCCACCGGCTCGGCGACCGCTACAACGTGCCTCTCTCTGGCGGCGACACATCGGAGTCGCCCTCGGACCTCATCCTTGCCGATATCGTTTTGATCGGCTCGGCCCCGCGCTGCGCTGCGCTGCGCCGCTCCGGAGCTCATGCAGGCGACGCACTCTACGTCACCGGAGCGCTGGGCGGAGCTGCAGCCGAGCTGGCCGCCGTCCTTGCCCGCAGCGAACCGCCTGCGACGGTTGCTGATCTCTCCGCGTCCCATCCCCATCTGTTTCCCGAGCCGCGCCTTGCCGTCGGACACGTTCTTCTGCGGCGGAAGCTGGCGACGGCGGCCATCGACATCAGCGATGGCCTGTCGACGGACCTCACGCATCTCTGCCAGGCCTCCAATGTCCGGGCCGAGATCGAGCAGGCGGCGATCCCGCTGCATCCGCTGACAAAACGGCTTACTCCATCCGGAGCGCTCAAGGCGGCTCTACACGGCGGCGAAGACTACGAGCTGCTCTTCTCGGCGCCATCCGGAGCGCACGTGCCGCATACTATCGGCGAAGTGAAGCTGACCAGAATCGGCACACTCCTGCCGCCGGACGCAAAAAAGCCGCTCATCACGCTCGTAGCTGCGGATGACTCGCTGAAATCGCTCCGCCCCGGCGGGTGGGAGCACTTCTCCGATTCGACGAAACCAGCTAACTGAGTCATCCCCTTCGTTGCGTTGCTGCAAGCGCCGCAGGCGCGTCCCATGCCATAATCGAAACTATCCTCGCCTTTTCGTTTCAGGCCATAGGAACAGGGACTGAATGCAGGGAAATGCAGCCTTCATGGAGCAGGCCATCGCGCTGGCGACCGCAAACGCCGTCAGCGGCGCGGGCGGACCTTTTGGCGCTGTCATTGTGCGTGACGGCAAGGTCGTCGCCACCGGCGTCAACTGCGTGACTGCAAGCAACGATCCGACGGCGCACGCCGAGGTGATGGCAATCCGCAACGCCTGTGCCGCGCTGAAGAGCTTCACGCTGAAGGGCTGCGTGATCTACGCCAGTTGCGAACCCTGTCCTATGTGTCTGGCGGCGATCTACTGGGCGCGCTGCGAGGCGATCTTCTACGGCGGAACCGCCGAGGACGCAGCCTGTGCAGGCTTCGACGATGCCCGCTTCTATCGTGAGGCGAGCCTGCCGGTGGCCGAGCGCGCGATTCCAACCATTAACATGCTGCGCGACAAGGCCGTCGCCAGCTTCGATGCCTGGCGATCCTCTGCCCGCCGGATTGACTATTAACCCTTATTCTCACACCATGGAAAGAGAACTGCTTCTAGGTAGACCAAGTCTTTAGGCTTGGCTCTCTCTCCAATCGCCACAGGACCGGCTTTAGCCCTGGGGTATGTACCTCTGCCGGCCAGAAAGGCATACCCCAGGGCCTAAAGGCCAGTTTCGTGGTGAATCCGAGAAGCCGAGCTACACCAAGCCTATAAGGCTTGGTCTACCAGGCTCGGCCTACCTGGAAGCGTGAAGATGAAGACTAAACAGGACGGCAACACGCATGGCGACAAAGAAACAGACCGCTCCCCTCATCAAGAAGAATCAGACCGCAGACAGCCGCGCGCTCAAAATCGCGCTGGCCGGATTTGGAACCGTTGGCAGCTCGGTGGCAAAGGTGCTGGCCTCGACCAAGTTTCCCGGGCTGCAACTGACGCACATCTTCAACCGCAACGTCGCGCGCAAGCGGAGTTCGGCGGCGGCAAAGCTGGTTCCGGCCTCGGTCGTCTGGACTGAGAAGATCGACGACGTGCTGGAGTCCGACGTTGATGTAGTGGTCGAGCTGATGGGTGGCCTCGACCCTGCCGAGGGCTGGATTCGCAAGGCCCTCAGCGCGGGCAAGTCGGTGGTGACGGCCAACAAGCAGCTCATTGCGTACAAGGGAGCGAGCCTGGAAAAGCTCGCCGCCGAACACGGCGCGCACCTTGTCTACGGCGCGGCGGTTGCCGGCGGAGTGCCGGTGATTCCGGGCGTACAGCAGGGACTGGGCGGAGACTCGCTACGCCGGGTCAGCGGCATCCTCAACGGCACTTGCAACTACATTCTGAGCCGCATGGAGAGCGGCGCCGACTACGCTGCGGTGCTGGCCGATGCTCAGCGGCTCGGCTATGCCGAGGCCAATCCCTCCGCCGACGTCGATGGCTTCGACGCGCGCGCCAAGCTGTGCATCCTGGCCCGGATTGCGCTGCGGGCGGAGATCGATCCGGAGGTGGTTGTGACGCAAAGCATCTCGCCGGTCGAGGCCATCGACTTCGCCTACGCGCGCGAGCTGAGCTGCACCATCCGGCAGATCTCGCGGGCTGTGGTGGATGATGGCGTCGTGCACGCTCGCGTAGCTCCCATGCTGATCCCGCTCTCCTCGCCGCTGGCCTGGTGCCACGGCACTCTGAACATGGTGGTCACCAGCGGAACCTTCGGCGGCGACGTGGTCTTCTCGGGCCACGGGGCGGGCGGCGAGCCTACGGCGGTCGCTGTGGTTTCGGACCTGCTGGCCGTGGCGCACGATTCGACCGTGGTGCGTCTGCCCTCGCAGCGGCGTACGGTGACCGGAGAGTTCATGGCTCCGCAGTATCTGCGCTTCGTCGTCAACGACAAGCCCGGCATCGTCTTGTCTGTTGCGGGCGCGCTGGCCAGAGTCGGAATCAACATCGATTCTCTGCTGCAAAGGCCGGGGTATCCCAAGCACAAGCTCCCGTTCGTGGTGACAACGGAGCCATGCCTGACCTCGACCATCGAGAAGGCCATGCGCTCTATCAGAAAGCTGGATTGCATGCTTGAGCCGCCACTCTGCCTGCAAATTCTGACACCGGACGACAAGCCGGAATAGGAACAGAGCAGAAGAACTCAGGCTGCTTTCGAAGCACGTGTAGCAACACGAGCGCGTTGCCGTGGCGACACGCTCGCTGCTCTGAACTTCTTCGCCTTGATTGGCTGAACAGCCAGCCGCAGGCCCAATGTTTGCAGGATCGCCACGAGAGTGCGAAGCTCCGGGTTGCCATGCTCGGAGAGCGTGTTGTAGAGCTGCGTCCGGCTGGCCTGCGTCTGCTCGGCAACTCTGGCCACACCGCCGAAGGCTTTGGTCATCTGGCGCAGCGTGACCAGCAACTCTCCCTGGTCGTCGCCATCAGACAGGATGTCATTGAGCAGTCCCACGGCATAGGCCGGGTCTTCGCGGAAGATTTCTACCATTGCTTCCTCACGGGGTCGGTCTCTCATCGTTTTCCTCCTTTGGTCGATTCTGCCAGTCACTCCAATTGGTCACCGCTGTTGAAATGTCTGCGTCTTGCCTGCCTTTTGCACCAACGCAGAGCAACAAGACTACAGTCTTTCCTTCGTGTGCGTAGTACACACGGTAGCCCGGCCCAACATCAATACGAAGCTCCCACACACCATCACGCAGAAACTTGTGATCGCCGAAATTGCCTCGCTCAACCCGAGCGATACGACGGTCGATTGCGTGTTTCGCCGTCGTATCTTTTGAACGCCTGTACCATTCCACAATGACATCGACGCCATTACTGGTGGTGTAGTGCTTCGTTTCGTACATGACTTATTGTCTTCTTAAAAATACAACTCGTCAACCAGCTTCAGAATGATTCCAGCATGTCGCTGACCAGAGCCTGGGCGAAGTCGTGCGACATGCGCGTGATGGCAGGCGAGCCTTCCTGAATGAACCCGCTCAGATCCTGCGTCGATTGATACTGCTCGCGGAAGGTGATGGCATCGTTCTGATAGAGCACGCGGCCATCGCGCGCCGTCAGAACGGCCTTCGCGGTCACCGTGACCAGGTAGCTCGACGACTGGCTGGTCGTAGCATCGTAGGTCAGCGGAGCAATCGTTTCGGAGAGAATCGTCCCCTGAAGCGTAGCGTCGGCCTCTTCCTTGTCCGATGTGACGACGCGGAGGCGCGTCCTCGTATTCAGCTCGCGGACGACGGCCTGCGTAAAGGCCATCTCTGTTCTGTAGGCCTGAGCGCGCGTCGCAAAGACCGGCACAGCCATCGTGCGCACGCTGGCCGGCACATGCGTGGCCCGTCCGGCCTGATGATAGCCGCAACCAGCCAGAGTCAGCGGCAGCAGAACTCCCAGAACACGAAGCCTCATACCATTTATTGTCGCATCCGCCAGCCGAAGGTCACACGACACCTCTGCGGCTCACTATAAAATGAGAGTGCTGGAGAGAATGTCACGTCATTCGGCGGGGCCGAAAACCATGGTGAAGCTGCCACCAGCAGGAAGATAAACCTTTGACCAATCTACCCACGGCAGCGCAACTGGCCCAGACACGGCTGAAACGCTGGCATCACGACACCCAGCCGTTGCAAACCTTGGAGGCGCTGCGCCATTGGATCGCCGAGTGCGGCCTCGTTCTTTATGCTCCTTGCCCGCAGATCGCCGCGCCCGCGCCTACATTCATCGAGGCCGTTCTCGGAGCCGCGAACCCCGCTCCCACGCTGGCCGAACTGGAGGCTCCACGCAGCTTGATGTCGCGCCTCGTCGCCGAAGGCACGGCCATTCCGCTCCACCTGCTCGGCACGCAGGCGGGAACCGAGGCGCCGGATTTTCTGGCGTCTCCGGCAACCTTGCCGTTTCTGTTTACGCTGCGCGGCGACAAGCTGTGGAAGCAGCCGCCCGCCGTCAGTGGAGCAGCCAGAGTTACGCCGCTGGCTCTGGCGGCTCACAACCTGCTCGCTCAAAAAGGAAGGCTTGCTGCCTCCGAACTCGCCGTTGAACTCGGCAACGAGGTGACCGAGGCCGCTGTCCTGCGCGCGCTTACCGATCTCTGGAGCCATCTTCGCGTCCTGCCGCTCCCTCAGATCGACGGTGCGCCCACGCTCTGGGAGCTGACAACGGCGCGCTTCACCAAGCAGATTAAGGACGGAGCCAACGCCGGTCAGCCGCGAGCGCTCTCGGCGCTGGTCTCGCTATATCTGACGCAGGCGGTTCTCCCCACCGAGGAGGAGGCGGAAATCTTCCTGTCGCCCGTGGCCGCGCGATCCAGAGTCCGCGAAGTGATCCACGCGCTCATCGCCGCCCGCCAGCTTGAGACCGTCGCTGTCGAAGGCAAAACGACCCTCCACGTTGCGGGCGCGCTGCCGGAGTTCGAACCCGCCGCCGAGCCTGTCGTAGAAGTCGCGGAACCCATCGCCATAGAAGCCCGCGACGAACAGGCTCCACGCCGTCCGCGCATCGGCAAGTTCGTCCCCAGACAGGAGTTTGCGAAAAAACCCGATAGAAGAGAAGGAGACCGCTTTGCTGCTCGTCCGCCACGGAAGGAGTTCGAACGCCGTCCCTTCTCGCGCGACAGAAAACCGGACTTCACCAAGCCGTGGGAAGAGGAGCGGCGCAGGCCGGGCGGCGAACACGCAGAAGACAGACCGTTCCGCAAGCCGCGCGCCTTCGACTCGAAAGAGAGAAGCACAGAGCAAAGAGATTCCGGCGGAAGCAGACCGGCTTTCTCCCGAGCGAAACCGCGCTTCGACAAGAGAGACTCGAGAGGCGGCGAAGGGTTCCGTGGAGACTTCAAGGCCCGACCGCCGAAGCGTTTTTCTGCTGAAGGTAAACCGGAAGATCGCACAGAGCAGCGCGGCGAACGTAAACCATTCCGTGCAGAGCGCAGGCCGTTCAGCGGCTCCGACGACAGGCCAAAGCGGTTTGCACGAAAGGACTCCGCAAAGGGACCGAGGCCTGATCCCACTCGTGACGCGATAAATCCGCGGCATGAATGGGGCACCCAAACTAAGCCGAAACGCTTTGGAGATAAGCGCTCGGAACAAGGCGATTTTGACGGAACCAGACCCGCTTTCACCAGCAGAAAACCACGCTTCGACAGCTCTCGCGACGGCAGCAGGCCGTTCCGCGAAGACCGCAAACCGTTTCGTGACGCCGATGGCAAGCCGAAGCGTTTTGCGAAAAAGGACTCCTCCGAGAGACCGCGGCAGAAGAAGGAGTTTTCCTCCGCAAAGCCGTTCGGCAAAAAGCCCTTCGGCAAGTCCGCCGGTAGACCCGGCAAACCTGCTGCAAGCGGCGCGAGAGATTCCAGAGGCCGTGCTGGACAGGGCGCAGGCCGCAAACCGGCAGGCAAGTCCGGCGCATTCGGCAAGTTCATGGGCGGGAAGAAGAAGTTCTCCGGAAAGCGCGGTAAGAAGTCAGAATGAGCAAGCAACACGAAGCCTCTAACGCCGCAAAAGTCCGCCAGCGTCCCGTCATAGCCATCGACGGCCCCGCCGGAGCAGGCAAGAGTACGCTGGCCGCGCATCTGGCCCGGCACTTTGGCTTTCTCAATCTGGAGACTGGAGCCATGTACCGCGCGCTGGCGCTGAAGGCGATTGAGAGCGGTCTGCCGTTCGACAACGAGGCCCCGCTGCTCGAACTGGCCTCCGACACGCGCATCCAGCTTGAGCCGACGGCGGAGGGCAACCGCGTGCTGCTGGATGGCCGCGACGTCTCGCGGCGCATTCGCCAGCCAGACGTAACCTCGGCGGCCTCGCGCGTCTCGGTGCATCCACGGCTGCGGGCGTGGATGGTCAGCGAGCAGCGCGCACTGGGCGCGGCGGGCGGAGTCGTCATGGAAGGCCGCGACATCGGAACCGTGGTCTTTCCCGATGCCGAGGTCAAAATCTTTCTGGATGCATCGCCCGAGGTTCGCGGCGACCGCCGTTACCGTCAGGTGAATGGAGCCGAGGGTTCGGAGCAGGAGGCGCAGCAGGCGATCCTGCGCGAGATGAAGGAGCGCGACGCGCGCGACCGCAGCCGTGCCGAATCTCCGCTGAAGCCCGCGCCGGACGCTACCATTCTGGACACTACGGGGCTGACTCTGGAACAGGTTCTTTCCCAGGCCGAGGGCATCGTAAGCGCGTATCTGAGCCGGTAGCCGGTAGAAATTAAAAATATTTTCCGGCCGGTACCACTCCGGAACAGTCCCGGCGCTGGCGCCGGTTTTCGAGGAAATAATCCGGTTTGGATGCAAAATTGCCTGTAAATTCGCCAATCCGAAGCGAAGCGGCGGCCTGCAACCGGTTAACTTATTGAAAAATACAACGAACGCCCGGGTGGGTGCATCAAAGATTTAAGAAGGTTTTTCCGGCAGGATATGCTAACCTGCACTATAAGTATCTGAGACGGATTGGTTTTTCTGCACAGAATAGCATTAAACGAAGCTCCGGTCTGGATCCAAGCAAAAGTAATTGAGGAAAAGA
>WQYS01000042.1 GCA_009781125.1 Acidobacteriaceae bacterium
ACCCCCCGCTATAATTCGCCCTCCTCCGGCCAGTTAGCTCAGTTGGTAGAGCAGCGGACTGAAAATCCGCGTGTCCTTGGTTCGATTCCGAGACTGGCCACCATAAAATCAAAGGGTTGCGACGTCGCAGCCCTTTTTGTTTTTGATCGGGCTAACGCCGGGCTAACTTTCGGTAAGAGAAAAACAAAAACCAGATTATGCAATCTGGCTTTATAATGCTTTCTTACTCAGTGATACCAAGGCTTTCCCTATTATACCTTTCTATATGGTGTGGTATGCCTCCTGAGATATCACCCTTCCCCGTACACCCCATGTAGTCGCCCCATACCTCGACGATCATTTGACACTACCCCAACGTGACCATAGGCAGGAAACCGTTGTTTCATGTGGGCCGCTAGGCCGTTGTTGGCGAGACGACCCGGTTAGTAGTTCATGGGTTTGTTTGTTGATTCCGGCTTTTGTTCTGGCAGCGCCCCCATATGATGGGTACGCGAAGCCAGCCATGCCTCCATGTCACTGCGGCGATACCTGACCTTGTGACCGATTTTTATGAATGGCAGCTTGTAACGTCCGGTTGAGCGCCATACAGCCAGTGTACCTACGGTCACATTAAGTATCCTTGCAGCATCATGATCATCGACAAGTTCGCTGATGCTCTGAAGCGTAGAAGGTTGTTGGGTTGCTGCATCCATCATATATCTCCTTAATGACCCGTGACATTTCGGGCATGTTGGGAATAATGAATGATGGGCGGTAGGAATAGACACTTTTCATTCGATCTACATACAGTCTGCCGCACGCTGTACAGTCTGCCGCAGACAGCATTTCAACCCATTTGGGATGCTGTGCCAGCATGGACGCTGCGGGCATAGGAGACGGGTTTTCCCTTTTGATGTAGCCTCTTGCGCCAGCGCCTTTTCAGGCAAAGAGGTCGTAAGGCCGTCGTTACCCTTTGCGCCACTCTCTTGAACCTTTGCCATTTAGGAAAAGCCGTTTTTGGCAGAGGCTGAGATTGGACTGCCTTGATGCTACCATTTCTTGCAATGTGAGAACTTTGGGATAAATTCAACAATGTCGATCTCAGGTAGCAAGCTGCCCATCAACCTAAACGACCTGCTGCGCCAGCGCACGGTCGAGGGCGAACGCATCGAGTACAAGACAGGGTGGAATCCCGACGCGATTATTCGCACGCTCTGCGCCTTTGCCAACGACTTTGAAAATCTGGGCGGCGGATACGTGGTTATCGGGCAGGACTGCGATAACAACGGCCAACCCGTGTTCCCGCCTGTCGGGCTGGCTGCCGATCAACTCGATAAAATCCAGCGCGAATTACTCGCAGCCTGCCAGTTGATCCAGCCGCCTTACTTCCCCATGCTGAGCATGGAGGTAGTCGAAGGCCGTAACCTGATGGTGCTGTGGGCATCCGGTGGGCAGACCCGCCCATACAAAGCCCCTGAATCGGTCACGGCCAAGAAGAAAACGTGGCATTACTACATCCGCCGCTATGGCAGCACGGTCGAAGCCAAGGGCGAAACCGAACAGGAACTGCTGAATCTGGCTGCAAAGGTTCCTTTCGATGATCGCTATAACCAGTCGGCGCGTGTCGATGACTTGTCCAAGCCCTTGATGCAGGACTTCTTGCAGGAAGTTGGTAGTGCTCTGGCCGAGGAAGCAGCATCGCTGCCGGTCGAAGTGCTTGGGCAGCAGATGAACGTAGCGGGCGGTTCTGCCGAATTGCCGTGGCCCAAAAACGTGGGGTTGCTGTTCTTCAACGAAACGCCGGAGCGGTTTTTTCCCTATACCCAGATCGATGTGGTGTGGTTCCCGGAAGGAGCCGGCGGCGACCGTTTCGACGAAAAAATCTTCAAAGGGCCGCTGGCACGGATGACGCGTGAGGCGTTGGGCTACATCCAGCGCAATTACCTGCACGAAACGGTTATCAAACATCCCGACCGTGCCGAAGCGACACGGGTTTGGAATTTCCCTTACGCAGCCATCGAAGAAGCCTTGGTCAACGCTATCTACCATCGCTCCTACGAAGAACGCGAACCCATTGAGGTGCGTATCAGCCACGACGAATTGGCGGTTGTCAGCTTTCCCGGCCTGGATCGGTCGATCCGGCTGGAAGACCTGCAGGCAGGCCGAGCCATCAGCCGTCGCTACCGCAACCGGCGCATTGGCGAGTTCCTGAAAGAACTTGACCTGACCGAGGGGCGTTCGACGGGTATCCCGAAAATCCTCAAGGAAATGGCCGCCAACGGCTCACCGCCGCCGATCTTCGAGACGGACGATGACCGAATCTCGTTCGTGATCCGGTTGTTGCGTCACCCGCTTGCGAAGAGGGCGATGACGGCAGGCGAGGAAATCACAGGACAAGTCACAGGACAAGTCACAGGACAAGTCACAGAAGAAGTCGAGCGCCTGCTACGCTTCATGACTGATGAGATGTCGCGCCAGCAAATCCAATCCGCACTCGGCCTCAAGGCTAGGGATCATTTTCTCAGCGCCTACCTGAAACCGGCATTGGCGGCACAAGTGATTGAAATGACTTTGCCGGACGTGCCACGTAGCAGCAAGCAACGCTATCGCTTGACGGCACTTGGTCAACGGTGGCTAGCGGGTAGGCTGACTGGCGGAAACTCGGACTAACCCACATTGATTTATTCATGGTCTGATCCCTTTTCCACTCCAACAAACCAGAGGCGCATTCCGACGAACAACCTTCCGGGGAGCATTTCATGGCTGCGGCAGTCGATCCAGACCCGCAAGGTCTTTACGTAAGCTTCCCTGTCAAGTAGGCAACGGTTTGTAGACGTTCGGAGCCGTGGTTATCCGGGGCATGAATTGCACCGGCGGGAGGCCGCCCAACGATTGATGCGGGCGGCATTCGTTGTACTCAATCAGCCACTGTTCGGTAATGGCTTGCACCTGTTCGAGGTTGGCGAACAAGTGGGCATCCAGGACTTCCGTGCGGTACGTGCGGTTAAACCGCTCGATAAAGGCGTTCTGGTTCGGTTTCTCTGGCTGGATATACCGCACGGCAATGCCTTTGGAACCCACCCATTCGGTGAACGCCTGCGAAACCATTTCCGGCCCGTTATCCATGCGGATGGCCTCCGGGGTGCCGTAGCAATCCACCAAGCGGCTCAAGACGCGAATCAAGCGTGATGAGGGGGTTGAGGAGGTGCCCACTTCAATCGCCAAGCATTCCCGGTTCGCCTCATCGATCACGTTCAGCGTACGGAACCGGCGGCCACAATACAGCGCGTCGTGCATGAAGTCCAAGGCCCAGCAGCGGTTTGGCTCGGCGGCAAGCTCCAACGGTTGGCGGGGCCGGTCTGGCAAACGCTTTTTGCCGCGCCGGGGCAGGTTCAGTTTCATCTCGCAGTACACCCTGTGAACTCTCTTGTGGTTCCAACGCTGCCCATCGAGCCGTAGCCGGTCAAAGCACTTCCAGAACCCCCAGCGCCCATGCTGGCTGACGATGCCGTTCAACGCATCAATCACCTCAGCATCACGCACAGCAGCATCGGCTGGCCTTTTGTAGTACGCCTCCCGCGACAGGCCAGCAATGCGACAGGCGCGCGTGATCGACCGCTTGGCTTGCACCAACTTCTCGACCGCCTCGCGCCTGGCTGGCGGCGTCAGGATTTTCGGTTCAGAACATCCTTGATCGCCGAATTCTCCAAGGCCAGCTCCGCATACATGCGCTTGAGCTTGGCGTTCTCGGCTTCCAATTCCCGCAGGCGTTGCAGCTCTGACACCTGCAACCCTGCAAACTTGCTTTTCCACTGGTAGTACGTCGCCACGCTCACGCCATGTTTTCAGCATATCTCGGCGACCGCTATTCCCGACTCGCCTTCTTTCAGGACGGCGACGATCTGGCTTTCTGTAAATCTGCTCTTCTTCAAAGGAGTCTCCAAGGACTAGGAGGCTCCGAAATTCTACTGCCTGATGTCTTATGGATGGGGAAGCTTACGCTATTATCTACAACCCTATTTGCATAATTTTATATGCGTACTTTCCAACTGCGAGAAGGGTTCTGAAGGGCAAATAAAACGCCACCCGGTTAACGAAAATGTTCAACGATAAGTGCGAAGCGGATAGGATGCTTGTACGTACTACGCTTTTCTTTTACACAGCAATTGCAGGTAGTACAACTGGTGAAGTCCACCAGTTCGGGTTAAAATGGCGTTTATGGATGCTACAATAAAACTCCGCAGAGGAACGCCGACCCATTTCTCAGGCCACGAGACTTTTCCCTTGCGTCAAATGTGGCTCAAGAAGGTTTTTGACAAAGCCGACGATAACGGACTGATTCGCAAATCGGCTTTTGCCGATGAAAAGGCCATCGCAGATTTCGGCGTAGGTAAGAACATGGTGGCATCAATCCGCCATTGGGCCTTGGCTTGCGGTGTAATGTTCGAGGACGGTGACATTTTTCGTATCCGAAGCATCGCCAAGGAGATTCTGAGTAACGACGGGCTCGATCCCTACGCGGAGAACCCTTCAACAGCATGGCTCGCCCATTGGCAGCTTGCAGGTTGCTGCTTTCGTTCGACGACTTGGCATTGGCTGTTCAACTATGTGACGACCCCCACCTTTACGCGCCAAGAGCTCGAAGAACCCTTGGCGCGCTATGCTAGTGAGTTCGAGCCGAAACCCCGGCTCTCAACCTCAACGATTTCGCGTGACCTAGAAACGTGCCTTCGTAGCTACGCACCGCGCACAGCGGGTGGCTCCCCCGAAGACTTTGCCGAGCCGCTCTTGGGCGAGTTAGGCCTACTGCAAGAAGTACATAGAGGTCAATACGCTTTTCGCCGCGGCCCGAAAGCTTCGCTGCACGATGGCATTTTCGCCTATGCCTTGGTCGACTTTTGGAATCGAAAGACAGAGGGACAAAGTTCGCTGGCCTTCGAAACCGTGGCCTACGCAGAAGGATCGCCGGGACGGGTTTTCAAGCTTGATGAGGAGTCGATCGCCCAACGCTTGATGGCACTCTCGGGCTTCACCGAGGGCAAGCTCGAATGGACCGATTCGGCCGGACTTCGCCAAGTTCACCGCAAGGATCTGTCCAAGGAAGACATTAAAAATATGATCAGGCACGCCTATGACTGATAAGAAGCAAGAAGCGTTGTCGGACATTGTCCAAATTTCGCGCCAATACCAGCGATCTATCCGCGTTGACGCCGACATTGGTCGCGCCGATGCTTTCGCCGGCTACATCTGCCACGCAACCGCTGCTTTCGTGGTCGATAGAATGTGCAAACAAATCTTCGACACCAACCAACGCTGCTTCACCTGGACGGGCCCGTTCGGTGGGGGCAAGAGCTCTTTGGCCGTTGCATTAGCAAGTGCGCTGCATTCCGACAAAAAACTTCGGATGAAGGCACGCGAAGCGTTGCGCTTGGAATCGGATTCTTACTTCGACAAAGCCTTCCCCGTCCGTAAAGGTTGGCTGATCGTCCCGGCCGTGGGTCGGCGCGGTAGCGTCGTGGCGGAACTTCATGCCGCACTGCGCCGTGCACAGGACAAGACTGTCGACGGTCACAGCAAACCCAACGCCCAAACCCTCATCTCCGAGTTACTTGATGATGCCAAGAATCGCCCACATGACGGCGTACTCGTCATCATCGACGAGATGGGCAAATTCTTAGAGGCTTCCGCCCTGGGCTTCGGAGACGATATCTATTTTTTCCAAGAACTCGCCGAAGCTGCTGCGCGTTCCGAGGGTCGTCTTGTGGTCGTGGGTGTGCTACACCAGTCCTTCTCACAGTATTCTGTTCGGTTGGGCATCGACACCCGTGACGATTGGGCCAAAATCCAAGGCCGCTACGTCGACGTGCCCTTTGTGGCCGCGAGCGACGAGATCGTCGAACTCGTTGGCCGCGCGATCGAGGCAAAGCACCGCCCCAATTGGATGCTTGACGCGTCCGAGGCCATCGCCGATGCAATTCGCTCGCGTCGACCCGCAGTAGGTCAAGACTTCGCCAAGGCATTGGCCGCCTGCTGGCCGCTGCACCCGGCCATGGCAGCACTGCTAGGCCCAATTTCCAAGCGACAATTTGGCCAAAATGAACGCAGCACCTTTGGCTTTCTCTCGTCGGTCGAACCCCATGGTTTTCGCTCCTATCTGAACTCTACCCTCGTCAGCGAGGAAAGTTGTTATCGCCCCAGCGACTACTGGGACTATCTGCGTTCTAACCTAGAACCCGCGATCCTTGCATCCCCCGATGGGCATCGCTGGTCGCAGGCTGTCGAAGCAGTGGAGCGAGCCGAGGCCAAGACAAGCGACGCTCTGCTGGTGCCGCTAATCAAGAACATCGCGGCCATCGACCTGTTCCGAAATGGCTCGGGGCTTGCGGCCGACATTGCGGTCATCGGCGCACTGTTCTACGACAAGACGCGCGAGGAACTTGACACTGCGCTGCAAAAACTCTCCTCGCTCAAGGTCACCCTCTACAAGAGCTACACCGGAGCATGGTCGGTTTTCGAAGGTAGCGACTTCGACATTGACGCGGCTATCGCGCAGGCCTTAGCTACATCGCCTAGCTCAGACTACGCACACTTGGCGCAACTCATAGGTCTGCACTCAGTGGTGGCCAAGCGGCATTACCACAAGACAGGCTCCATGCGCTGGATGGATCTGTCGCTGTGCAGCATCGAACAGGCCGAGAAGATCGCCGCTGAATTCCACCCCAAAAAGGGCGAATTTGGAACCTTCATCCTGGCGCTGCCCAGCAAAGGTATGAGCCTTCGCACCGCGCGCTCGCGTGCGCAAGACTGCTCGAAGTTGCGCCCATGGCCTGTCTTGGTGGGCATACCCACCAACCACACCCGCATCACCGAACTCTCCGCCGAGTTAGCGGCCTTAGAGAAAGTAAAAGAGCGTCATGAACTCTCGGGCGACGCCGTGGCACGCCGTGAGGTCTACGCCCGCCTCGCTGCAACCCGCGCCGATCTGGAGGATCAACTCCAAGCTGCAGTATCGCTGGCGAAGTGGCACAGCGGAACCGATCAAGTTATAGAGCTAGGTTCTAAGCTCTCGCCCGTAGCCTCCCAATTGGCCGAAGATCTGTTCAGCGCTTCGCCTCCGGTATGGAGTGAACTGGTCAACCGCGATAGCGTCTCGAGTAACAGCGTGAGGGCACGTCGCGACCTGCTGCACGCAATGATCAACGCCGAAGGCCAAGAAGCCTTAGGTTTTGAGGGATTTCCGGCCGAACGCGGACTATACGAAACGCTGTTACGAAGCACTGAGCTACACCGCCAGGATGACTCGGTAACTTGGCGCTTTATGCAGCCTGGCAACGGATTTGCGAGCGGTTTCAAATTACTGTGGGAGGAGACGCGTGCCCTCTTCTCGGATGCCAACGCCCGAGTAGGGGCGCATGAAATCTACGCACTGTGGAGCGCACCGCCTTTTGGTATGAAGTTGGGCATCCAGCCGGTGATTCTTACGGCGTTTTTGCTCGCACACAAAGCCAACATCGCCGTTTATAAAGACGGGATGTTTGTGCCCAGGCTCACCGATTTCGACATCGACGAGTGTCTGCAAGACCCCAACCGTTTTTCGCTGCGCTGGGTGGCTATTGATGAGGACAAGAACCGGATTCTCGAAGGCATCTCGAAGCTATTGGCCGAGATCGGCGAAAACGCTGGAGCAGCCGATCCGCTTGAAGCCGCCCGCGGCCTAGTAGCTATGGTCTTCAACCTACCCGAATGGGCTCGGCGGACTTCACGGCTAGGGCAGACTGCTAAGGAGATGCGCGACATGCTCTTGAAGGCCAGCGACCCACACAAGGTTTTATTCGTCGACATGGCCTCGCTGTTGAGCGCCGCCGATGGCAAAGCCTACGTAAAATCCCTTCGAGCTCCTCTTCAGGAACTCACCGGTGCTTACGGCAAGATGCTCGCTGAGGTCGAAGCCAAGATGCTTGATGCCCTCGACGCGAGCCGGGACGATCTAGAAGCGCTGCGAGAGCGGGCGCAATCCGTCTCAGGGATATCTGGCGATCTTCAATTAGATGGCTTTGCGATGCGTTTGGCATGCTTTGATGGATCTCGAATTTCGCTCGAAGGTATCCTGAGCTTGGCGGCCGAGAGGCCGCCGCGCGACTGGGTCGATCGACATATCGATGCAGCGATCATGGCGTTGACCAAGTTCGCTCGCCGCTTCCGCGAGGCCGAAGCGTTCGTGGCCGTACAAGGCCGCAAGGCGCACAGCGAAGCAATCGCCGTTGTCATCGGCACGGGCTCGGACACCAAGGCGATTTCGCGCTCATTCGCGATTTCAGACCGCCATCGCCAAACAGTAGAAGTCAAGGCGCACGAAGTCACCTCGATGCTGGAAGGTCAAGGCTTGGAAACAGACGTATTGCTGGCAATTTTGGCCAAGGTCGGAATAAAGCTGGCATCTATCGACAAGGAGGCAGCCAATGGTTGAACGGCATGTTCTGGGGGTCTCCGGCGGCAAGGACAGTGCTGCACTAGCCATCTACATGCGCGAACGCCATCCTGAACTCGACATCGACTACTTCTTCACCGACACTGGCGAAGAACTCCCCGAAGTCTACGAATTTCTTGGCAAGCTCGAAGGTCGGCTCGGCAAGCCCATTATTCGGCTGAACCCTGGCCGCGATTTCCGCTTCTGGCTGCGCCAATACAACCACTTCCTGCCCAGCCCCAACACGCGCTGGTGCACCCGCAAGTTGAAGCTCGTCCCCTTTGAAAACTGGGTCAGGCCAATGCTAGCTGCAGGCGACAAGGTCACGTCCTATGTAGCCATCCGGGCCGATGAGGACTATCGCGAAGGCTATGCGGCTAAGGCCGACAACTTGTTCGTGAAGCTACCATTCCGCGAGGCTGGCATCGACAAAGTCGGCGTGATCGACATCTTGGATAACTCCGGCGTCGGCTACCCCAAATATTACGAGTGGCGTTCGCGCAGCGGCTGTACGTTCTGCTTCTTCCAACAGAAGATTGAGTGGGTCAGACTGCGCGAGCAGCACCCCGAGGCCTATGAGGCTGCCAAGGCTTTGGAAAAGGACGCCTTGGAGCACGGCTCGCCCTTCACGTGGTCAAAGGGGGAGTCGCTCTTCGACATGGAAGACCCCTCCCGTGTAGCTGAGATCGAAGCGGAATACGAAATCCGCCGCGCGCGCATGCGTAGGAGCACCCCTATCAATCCCCTGCGACCAGTGAAGACTTGCCCCGAGGACATCGACGATGTCTACGGGGTGGATGAAGGCAACGGCTCCTGTACCGTCTGCCACAAGTAGACACTTACCGAATGATCGCCGCCTCCAGCGCGGCGCTGAACTCCGCGCTGGTCTGGAAACGGTTTTGGCTGTTGTGAAGCAGCGCCCGCTCCATAATAGGGTAAAGCTCTACTGGCCCGCGCCAATCAGTGTCGCGAACAATTCCAGTTGGATGCCGACCGCAGGCGGCATACCAAAAGACTGAAGCCAACTGAAACACGTCCGACGTTTGGCCAATCACATCGGGACAGCCTAGGTTCTTGTTGAACGCCTCTGGCGACATCCACAACGCAGGACCTATCCGCTCGTCCACGCGAGACAGATCGGGCCTGATACCATGCAAATCGCATAATCCAAAGTCACTGATAACCCAGGCACTGCCTACGACCAAAATGTTCTCCGGCTTGATGTCGCG
Source organism: Acidobacteriaceae bacterium (assembly GCA_009781125.1). The sequence continues at coordinate 9,676 of WQYS01000042.1, forward strand.
GTGCAGAGCCTTCTCGTTGATCTTCACCAACGCCTTCGAGAGGCCAAGAAATTGCGCGAGGTATGTCGCAGACGGAATTTTCTGCGGGGTCTTGGCGTGCTTGCCCAAGTCCTCAGATGCCTTCATAAGAACGACGAAAGGCACTTCCTCGTGTTGTCCTCGTTGCTGAGCCACAAATCGACCGCTTCGCTTGACGTTTTCCGTTCGAATACCTGGCACAGTGCCAGTCGCAACAAAGTGAATGATGTGCGGATCGTCGAAGCCACGAAGCAACTCGACTTCACGTCGGAATCGCTCGCGGCGACGCTGCCGTAGCTCAAGTTGAAATTTGACCGCGTAGCTGTCGCCTGAGAGCTTCTCATTGCATTCGTGGACAACGGCATTGCCACCTGCCGCTATGCGCTCGCCGACGATGTAGACTTGGCCATCATCGCCCGTGATCTGGTCGTCAATCGCATAGGCGCTGAATTTGTTTCGAAAGAGTACGACTTGGCTCATACATGGGCCTCCACCGCCTCACTCTTCGCTTTCATCATCATCGTGATCGTAGTCGCCCTCGACTGCGCCTGGGATGACGGTTCCTTCGATGACCACTGCGGCGTCGATGTTTCCTTTGCACTTGGAATGAGCCCACTTTGCGTTCGACAACTGGAAAGCCGTACTCCCAGCGGACCAGTAGAGCACCGACTTGCCCAAGCTAGTTTCGCCTTCGTCGAATCCACCACATCCATCGCAGACAAAACCTTCTGCAGGTGGACATCCATCGCCACTGAAATTTGGATCGATAGAAAATCGAAGATCGCTTGCCGTCTCCGACACGATATTACGCTGCTCTTCATCGTCCATCGACGCTGCGTAGGTTCCTCGAAGAACGGCTCGAATGAACTGCATCCGCCAATTGCGACTGGAGGCCGAGTTAGCTTGGGAGACGCAATAGATGGCGTATTTTCTGAGGATCGGCGCATCTGATGTTGGAGCGATCCGTTTGTTCAGCAACATCAAATCTTGGCGCAAAAGATCCACATCGTCAGGTAGCCGAAGGCCACTGCGCTTAAGCAACAAAACAGCAAAAAAGAACGAATAGAAATCGGCCTTTTGCTTCCATCGGGTTTTTTTTATCGGATAGGACGAGTCGAAAATCCTGGCGATATCCTCTATCACACCTTCGAACTCTACCTGAACTGCGTTCGACTCAGCTTCAGACCAAACTGCATATTCGCGGCAGCAAGTATCAATAGCGTCCTTCTTGTCGCTAATGCCTCTGAGTTGCGCTGCGAGGAGTTCACTGACATATTCGGCGTCCAAAAACCGTCGGCGAGCGGTAGCGCTGAATAACCCCAATTCGTCTATGGAGTCTAAATTCGCTAACTCCTCGGAAATTCTCAAAAAATCCCCTGGCAAATCAGCCTTGCGTAGCTCATGCCGGTTCAGAGGAACCAGATACTTGTTAACGCGCGAGTAAACCTCCCGAATCTCGTCTAGCGGCAAGCCTGATGCCTCATTGAAGTCGATGGCGTAAAGCAGCACCCCGTCCTGAATCTCTTGGGGAAGTTGCGAAAATTTCTTCCCTTCATAGGGTCCCTTGTAGGGGTATTCCAACTCAAAGTTATCATTTAAAAACGAGAGAATGGTCGAAATTCTCTGCTGACCGTCGATCACGGCGCGATTAGTTCTCATGTCCTTGATTGTATTGGACACAAATATCTTCGGCATAGGAATATCATTAAGTATGCTGTCGATCAACATCACACGCGCTGCATCTCCCCAAACTTCGCGGCGCTGGTAATCTGGCTGAATCAGCAGCGTTCCATCATTGTTCCACCCCTGAATGTCCGAGATAGTATGTGTGCTTGCCAGCCATTTCTTTGTCATGGTTACTCCTTATTTCTTGTCATTGATTGTCAGCTCTGATAGCGACCACGGCCGCCTCAACATCTTGGTCGGAGAGGAACGGAGCCTGTGCAAAGACCAAGCCCTGCTCGCCGTTGAGCTTGGCGGCTAGGTGGCCACGACCCAAGAGAAGTTCGGCACCAGGCCTGTCGAGCACGATTTTTGATGTAGCTTCGCTTGACACCTTTAAAATCAAGCGATTGCCCAAGTTTTCGCGGAGTTGCATGGGCATGACATCCTTATCGGGTCGCTGTGCTGCGAAGACCAAGTGAATACCTGCCGCGCGAGCCTTTACGCCCAAGCGCTGTACCGCCGCCCCCACTGCTGCCTTGTAGGCGTCGTCGAGCATC
>WQYS01000043.1 GCA_009781125.1 Acidobacteriaceae bacterium
ACGCCTGACTTCAGAGCTACCATTTGCAGGAGCGATAGAATCGCGTTCCTGCTGTAAACAACTTCGGTAAAGGTTGGATCGGGTTCGGTGTTCTGTGCGGCTTTCAGGGCAACATCGCGGAGCCATTCGCGCAAAGGTTGTTGGTTCTTTTCTGCGGCGGCAAGCAGGATTTTTTCCTCGTTTTTCGTAACGCGAATCGAAAGACTCTGCTCTCGGCTATCTCGTATGCGTGAGGATTTTTGTCGTCGTCCGAACATCGGAATGTCGTTCATCCATGCGCTCCTGAAACAGTGGTTTCGCTTGCAACCGAGCCGGTTGCAGGCGAAACCGGAAAATTGACTAAGTTATGAATTTTGTTGCGAGTGCATTTGCAACCGAAAATGGTTGCAAACACAACCCTATGGAGGGGTGTAGTGTCGCAAAAAGTACCTGTGCGAAGCACAGCGTTGATAGTGGCAACAAACTGACCGGGAAACCGATACAGTTTGAAGCTGCAAGACAGCGTGTTGACGGGTTGGAAGGGTGTCATCATGGCTGGTTACTGAGTGGGAGAATGCAGTACAGAGCGGTTGAAACAGGGCCAGACAGCGCGGCTGCATGGCCCGAGAGTTCAGGCTTTCGAGGAACGGCGTCGGATGTCAGTAAAGTGGCTCAGGCCGGTGGGAGCGTGGCCGGATTGAAGGTAGTCCTGAAAGCTGGCGTCACGCGAAAAAGCATAGCTGAGAGCTTTATTGATGACGGCATCGGGAGCCGTCGTCGCATACGCGGCATACTGTTCGACCAACAGCGCGGTAGAGTTATCAAGCTGAATCGTAGCCTTAATCATCTGTGTCGGAGCTACGCTGAAGAGCGGTTCGGTATTTGATTTACGTGCTGGCATTGTGTGCCTCCTTCATAGCCCTTCCGGGCTGGTGAAATGCTCGTCTTCGCCGCCGCAGTAGAGGTCTTTTGTAATGAACTGTTGATCGTCATGGGAGAAGCCTCTGACGGATACGACTTCGGATATCTGGGGCTTTCCGCCTGCTCCAAGTTCGCAACAGATGATGTTATCCACGTAGGGCATCCCGTCCTGTGTGCAAAAAGGATCAGTATGAGGGGATGGCGGCGCGGCGCTCATAGAAATCTTGGTGAGCCAGTCCAGAGCGTCAGAGACAGATTCAGCCTGCAATGTTGCGAGAACTCCGGAGTTATCGTTGGCGGCGGCCTGTAGGAGAAGGTAGTCAACTCCGGTGCGGATTTCCATCATTACTACCCGGTGGTAGCTATTTTCAAGAAGCGCCTTCTTCAGCATTGGAAGATCGTCGTCGTGGTCTATGATGAACAGCCGCTCCTCGTCTGGAACGTGGTCCAGAAGAGCTTTCAGCAGTGCGGTTTTGCCGGTTCCTTGCGGCCCGGTAATCAGAATGTTCTTGCGGTCAAGGATCAAATCTACGAGCATCTGTTGCAGAGAAGATGGAAGCATCCCGGATGCTACGAGCTGGTCGGTTGTAGGCCATCGGTTCGGCTGGATGGCCGGTAGCTGGAGACTGGTTTGTGATGTTTCAGAGCTTGGCATTTACGTGCTCCTTTCTGCCCTTTCAGGCGGCTTGGTGTGCCTTCCGCTCGACGCGGTAGAGGTCGCGGGTTAGGAATTGTTGCTCGGCGTGGGAGTAGCCTTCGACGGCGATAACTTCTCTCACTTGGCGCTTTCCGGCGTGGTCGCGTTCGCAGTAGAGAACGTAGTCGATGGCGTCGGCGGTCTCTCCGCGAACGAACGCATGGTTGAGGTTGGGGGCGGCGCTCAAGGCGAGATTGGAGAGCCGGTTCAGAGCGTTCAGGGCGCTCTCGGCGTGGATCGTAGAGAGCGTACCGCCGTGGCCGGTGTTCATGGCTTGCAACAGGTCGTAACCCTCCACGCTGCGAATCTCGCCCATGATGATGCGGTCGGGCCGATGGCGAAGCGCCGCTGCTACAAGCTGGCTGGCGGTGACTGCTGCCTGACCGGGAATCTCCTGCACGGCCTCCCATCGGACGGCGTTCGGATGGTCAATCTGCAACTCGGCGGGCTGCTCAATTAGTAACAATCGTTCGCCCATCGGCACATGGTCCAACAGGGCTTTCATCAGGGTGCTCTTGCCACTGCCCGTGCCTCCGGCAATCATGCCGTTCTTGCGGTCAAGGATCATTCCGACGACAAGATCGCGCACCTCAGCGGGTAGGCTGCCGGATGCTACAAGCTGGTCGGATGTAAACCACTTGTTGAACTTTCGGATGGTAAGCGTGGGGCCAGTGAAGGATGATGGTGGTCCTACGACAGCCACGCGAGAGCCGTCCGGGAGCCGGGTGTTGAGGATCGGATTCTGTAGGGTTAAGTCCTGTCCGAGCTTCCGGGCAACGCGCTCGATGGCGGCGGTAAGCGTCTGGTTGGTAAACGGAGTCCGAATCTCGATGTGCTCGATGACGCCGCCCCGGTCGGCATAGACGCCGGTGGTCCCGTTAATCATCAGGTCGGATATGGACGGGTCGGTAAGCAGGGTCCGAAGTTCTTCAGGGAAGAACGGAGCTATGAGGTCGTAGGCGTTGTTCACGTCATCGTCCCTGCGCTGGCGCTGCTGCCGGTGCGGTCTGTGTGGCCGACGCTTCGACCGACAGCCGGTTCTCGTGAAACTCGGTGATCGTCATGCCAAGAGGATTGATTAGCTCGAACTGTGGGTAGAGTTTCGCCTGGTCGTTCACCTGCCGGGGGTCAAGGTAGTAGGTCACGGATATCTGCCAGTGCTCGGTTCGCGGGAATCTCGTATGAGCGATGGTGTAGATTTTGTCCAGATTGATGAGCGCCGTTCCTCTGGCGATTTTGGCCTCCTGAATGGTCTCGACCGACATAGACGTGATGGTGACGTTCTGGACCTCCACGTCGTTCTGCTCGATCTGATTGGTTCCTACCTGCGAGACAAGATGGTTGGCGCTGTCCTCGTTCATGTACTCAGAGGCAAGCGCCTGAGACAGAAAATAGTAGTTCAGGGGATACTTCTTGCTGATGGTGGATGGGCTTATGGCGTAGCGGTAGTTCGCCCATTCGGTGAGGTACGTGCGCACCTCGCCCTCGCGGGGGCTGTAGTCAAGGTCGGTGTAGGCGATGGCCTGAGCGCGTCCCATCTCATCGATGCGGACGTAGCGGTTGGCTATGGGACGGCGGGCCAGCATGACGATCCCGGCACAGGCGGCAAGCAAGAGGACGGTCAAGATGACGATGATGCGCCACGCCTGTTTACGCTCGGCGTAGTGCGAAGCGTAGACCTCATTACCGATGGTGTCGGTCAACTCGGCCAGTTCGCCAATGGATTTGCTTGAGGTTGTTGTAGGGGTGCGAGAGGTCATGGTGATTCCTTTCAGGGCGAAGAACGAAAAAGTAGATGAGAGAAGAGAACAGGGCAAACACCAGAAACGTGAGCATGGTGTACTTCACGATCTGGGCCGCTATGTTTGTCGCTGAAGGGCGTGGCTCGGTGGCGCGGCGGCGGCGGCGCAACCGAGGGGTGCAAAGGTAGGCTAGGAGGGGCGTTCGGATTCCGTATGGATCACGCATGATATTTCCTTTCTGTGTCCGCTAGATCGCGCCTGCAACCTTGGCTCCCACGGCCACGGCTCCCGCCGTCAGACCTGCGGAGCCTCCGAAGATGGCCTGTGTTAGCTGCGGCACAAACAGAATGTTGAGAATGAAGGCGAGAAAGACGCACAGGAACGGCACAAGATTGGCAAGCCACATCTCCATCGAATAGTCGCCGTGAAAGGTTCTGGTGACGAACGTATTCAGAAAGCCGCTCCACACAAAAATGAACGCTCCGGCTACGGCGCGGATCATGGCGAAACCTATCAGGCAATCAATGAAGTGGTAGAACTTGCCTTTGAGATTCTTTGTCATCAGCAGCGGAATGAAGAGCGGCCCGAAGAGCGCGGATACGGCGTACAGGATGAATGAACTGCAATTCAACAGAAACAGCACGGCGGTACAGATGCCAAGAACAAGCTCGATCAAGCTATGGATGAGGGCTTCCAGAACAGACAGAGCCGAAGGCTGCGGATTATTGTCGATGAGCGTATTGAAGGTGTCCGTGAGCGTTTTGAGCGAGTTCTGGTCCAGCGCGGCCACGATGCTCTGCGAGATGGAAGGAAACACCTTATTGAAGCCCATTGACGTGCCGGGAAGCGGCGTAGACCAATAGGTCTCAAGGGTCAGACAGATTAGCAGCATCACGAGGAAGTGCATCAGGTCTCCAATCGTGACCGGATGGTGATGCAATCCAATGGTCATGCTCTGCGTGTTCCACCGGACGACCATGCCGATGAGAACGAACATGGCAATGAAGGAAAGCTCGACCATGCCCAGATGTGTCAGCACGCCGCCGTTCTGCGTGGTGAGATTGGTGATGTTGTTCACCATCTCGTAGAGCAAATCTGAAGAACTTGTCGGGGCTGCGAATGCGAGTAGAGGAATCATCTTTTCCGGTCCTCCCGTCAACGGGAATCGTATTCTGTTAGACCCTGAATGATTCACTTAGATTCTATTAGAATCAACTGAATCTTAAGTGAACCATTCCGGGGTTGCGCCTATGGCAGAGCGGTCGTCCAGGTATCGGTGGATGCCTGATAGTTGTTGTTCGCCGTCTGGTGTTGCTGTTGTATCAGTGCCGCCATGCGTAGAGCATGGGCGGCGGCGTTGCGCTGTTGCATGTTCTGGACGGCCATCGCAGAGGCCAGACACGTTTGAATGGAACCTTGAGCCTGCATCTCGGTAAGCGTCTGCGCCTGCGCCGCGTTCATCAGGTTCAACTGCTGGACCTCGCTGTTCGTGCCGTCGCCGGTGTCGTACTGCTGGTCGCTCAAGCTCTGGTTAGCGGTGGTGTTCTGAGTGCGGTAGTCGCGGTACTGCCCCACGGCGATCAGACAGTCCGGCGAAATTGAGTCAGAGGTCTCAATGAACGCAAGCTGCGAACGCGCCGGATCGTCAGACGGCAAGCTCTGGATGTAGGCCAGAGTTGCCGCGTTCTGCGTCGGAGACTCCACGGTGGCGTTCTGCCACGCAGAGGCCGCCGCCGTAGGCGAGTTGGTGTTGAGCGCCGTGCTCATGTTCGCCGTCTCGCCATAGGTGTTATGCACGGTAGAGACGTGGATTTGTGAGAGCAACGTCCTCCACTGGTTCTTAATGGAGAAGTGGCGAAGGTTGTTCTGAATCGTCTGTAGCTGACTGAGCGCAGTCTGAAGCTGGTTATAGGCGGTAGTCGTCTGGGTGATAAGCTCGCCGTAGCTGGTGGGGTCAAAAACCACGTCGCCAAGCCCGAACAGAGCGAAGGCGGGTGTTGCGAAGGCGGCAAAGGCAAGCAACACAAGCCAACGGCGGCGCATGGCTGGTCTTGTTGGCCTCGTTGGTTTGGCAGATTTAGTAGTCGGCTTTTTCATAGGGAACTCCTACAGGGTTGGGTCTACGCGGTGGTCGGCGTAGGACGGGATAAGAAGGTCCGTGCCGATGTAGACACGGGCGCGGGAACCTTCCTTGAGCGTGATGGTGGGCAGTCGATTGAGAAAGTGATTAAGAATCTGCTCGGACTCCTGCGACGTTTGCGCAGTGACGCCGTTGCGAACGTTGTTGGATGTATCGAGCATGTTGCCGGTGTTGCCGATCTGCGCCAGACCGCCAAGTCCGCCAACGGCGGCGGCGGCGGCGAAGGCTTCCAGATAGTGCCGATTCACCTTCGTGGCAAGTCCGGTTGTGCCGATGGTGTCCAGACCGATGTACTTGTTGAACTCAAGCGAAAAGCCATCAGGACAGACGGCGCGGTGGAAGGTCACAAACAGCTTGTCCTGATTCTGGCCGGTGACGCTCTGGACGGTTCCAATCAGGCGCGTTCCCTGCGGCAAGAGAAGCTGCTGGTGGTTGTGGGAGTAGTAGTCGGTTGTCAGCATGACGATGATCGGGCCATTGAAGCCGCCCTCAATATGGTTGGTAACGACGCCCTCAAAGACGGTTCCCTCGAAGACTCGGTAGAGCTTGCCGTCGTAGGTATCGAACTCGAACTTCTGCATCGGGTTCGCGCTGGCCTGTTCCTTCTCAGGCTGCTCGGAAGGTTTTGCGGCTGGCGGCTGATTCGACTGGTTCAGTTGATTCAGGGCGGTAACGAGCTGCGCGGTGGAATTGTTGGCGTTGTTGCCGCCCTCGGACTTCGCAGCGGCAGCGGCGTCGTTGTGTGCGAAGTCAACGGCAATGGTGCTGCTGGCGAGAGCGTCCCGGTGTTGTTTCTCTCGCGCAAGCGCGGCCTGCTGCGCCTCAGCGTGGGCCTGAGACGTATTGGAGGTCCGGTGCGGTGCATTGGGATTGCCGTCGCCGTAGATTTCCCGGCGCTGGGCGGCGGTCATGGGCGCGGCGGCGTCCGACTCAGGTCCGGGCGTCTGCTCATCCTGCTGCGCTTGAATCTGCTGCTGGATCATCTGCAAGTCGATCTGCTGCTGTTTCTTCTGCGCATCCTGAATAGCCTGCATCTGCTGCTGCGCTGTGAAGTTCTGAACTGTCTGCGGGTTCGACACAGACGGCGCGACCACCAGGCCGGATGACGTAGCCTTCGGTCCCTGCTGCTTTTTGCCAAGTCCTATCAGATTCACAAGGCCGATGATGGCAATCAGGGCAATCAGAATGAAGATGATCTTGCCCTTCTTCAGCGGCGGCTCTGGCTGCGGCTGCTCGGTGGCTGAGTTGTCCTGTACTACGGGAACTTTGGTTTCGTCTGCCATCGGCGTTACCTCGCTCCCTGACGGTAGAACTCCACCTTCTTTTTGCCGATGGCGAGATAGCCTCGATCAAGCAACTTCGGAACGGTATAGAGGCCGCTTGCAAAGTCAAAGTTGATAAGGCTGGCTTTGCCGTCCTTCACCTCGTAGAGCGCGGGCGTCTCCTGAAACTGGCCGCGCAGATAGGTGAACTTGTCGTCATGCCATATCTGCTGCAAGCCAAGCTGAGTACCCTTTTTCGCGTCCCATGAATAATCGAATTTGAGAGAAGACGGATACTCGGCGCGGTACTGCTCATTCTTGGATTGCTCGGTCTTGCGCGTAGCCTCGGCATCAGCTTGAGCCTTCTCCGCTTCCTTCTTCACGCGGTCAAGCTCGGCGGCGGGAACGAATACAGGCACAGACGCGAGCTTGTCCTTCGCGGTCTGGTCGCCGGGTTCAAGGATCACCTTGGAATCGAAGTGCGCGTCAGATTCCTCGGAGATTTCCCGAAGCTGTAAGGTATACTCGTTTCCGTGATCGGAGACGATATGCACGTCTGTAGAGACATTGGCTGATTTGGGTTTGACGCTGATAAAGCGTGAGGCAACATGCCCCCCGTCAATGATCCAGTTGACGATATCGCCTCCGAACACAGTAGCAACCTTCTCCTGCTCGGGTAGCATAATCAGGGTTGATTGCAGAAGCGCGGCGCGGATGACGGGCGGAGCGGCATCCTGTATTACAATCGTGCGCGGCGGCGATGGTAGGAAGTTGTGGGCCTCGGCCATTGCAGGAATGGCCGCAAGAAACGTGATAACTGCAAACAGCTTTTTCATGGGTGGTAGGGTTCCTTTCGTCAAGCGGTTTCGCCTTCTGCGAAGCGTTCAATTCCTTCACGGAGTCCGTACTTCTCAATCAACTTGGAACGGCGCACACGGTCCTTCGGCTTGGTGCTGAAGGTCGCATAGCTGCGCGAGTCCAGATTCAGAGTGACAACTTTGGTGAGGCCGTCCCGACGCATGTAAAGCGCCTCGCGGCCCTGTAGACTCTCGAAGAGAGCAATCTGCTGTTCGCTCATCTTGAAAAGCTCGGCGTACCTCTTGCGATTGAAGGTTTCGTCTCTCAGGAAGAGAAACGACGTGCAAGAGTTCACGATGCTGTCGGCGTTCTCGCCCAGGTCGTCAGCCGATTGTCCAATCAGGGTGACGCCGCCAAGGTTCTTGCGCACGGTCTTAATCGACGCGAGAGCGGCTTCAAGCAACTGTTTGTTCTTCATCGAAGAGAACAACTCCTCGATAAGAATGTGCTTGGGAACGCCAAGATTACGCGGGTCAAAGAGCACATCGTTAATCCGCCGAAGCAACCAGACCATCAACGGCTCGATAAGGTCTGGGTAATCTTTGTTGGCCCGCTGGAAGTCGAAACACTGGATGCGCGAGAGCGAGAGCGAATCTTCGACGTTATCGAAGATGGCGGCATAGACGCCGCCCTTCGTCCACTTGCTCATATAGCGGTCAAGGTGACGGGGAAGACAGAGATTGGAGAGAGTACGATTCTCCGGCGCAAGGTTGTACATGCCCTGCACGGTCTGGAATACAACGTCCTCGTCCTCCGGCGATAACTCTGCGCCGCCATTCGTGAGCAACAAACGGATAAACGAGTACAGGAACTTCAGGTTCGGCTCGGTAGGCTCAAGCGCAAAAGGATTGCAGCGCGGGCCGTCCGTGCCGATGCGGTCAACCTTGCCGCCGTACAACTCGACAAGCGATTCGTAGGAGGCTCCTATATCGAAGATGTACGAAAAGCCGCCATACTTCTGCTCCAAGGCAAGCATCTGGTTCCCGTGAACGGACTTGCCGGTTCCGGTTGGGCCGATGATGAGCTGGACCCTCACGCCGTTCACGTAGGCGTCCTGAAAGAACGGAGTCTTCGAGCGCGTCTCGAAGATGTTGAGGTATTCGCTATCGAGGTCTTCCGAGTGCGGGTGTCCAAGGTCGGGAGCAAATATCGACGCCAGACGCGCATTATGATCTTCGCCTAACCACAGAGGGAAGACATTGAACTGCTGGTTGCCGGGGAACATGGCATAAAAAGCAGAGAGGTTGCCGAAGGTCTCTTCCATCACCCTCGCACGGGCGTCCACAAACAGCTTGTGAACCTCCGGGGCAACCTCTCTGAGCTTGCGGGGGGAATCGGCAACGAGGAGAAACCGCAAGCTGAACTCGCCCTGGCTCTTTTTATCGAGTGAGCGCATGGCTTCACTCAGGTCTTCAATCTTGGTGTCGGCGGCGCGTCCTCCGGCGCTCTTGTCGGTCTGCGCCGTATCGCTGCCGCTCATGGCGCGGCTCATCAGGCCGGTTTTGAAAAACTCGATGAACTTCTCCTGCGAAGTGATTTCCTTGCGCACAGCGTCATCGGACTTCGGATGCCACGTCGTACAGAGAACGGCATCACACTCTACGGTATGCAACGCAGAGAACAAACAAGGCCGTGAAGCATCGGGCGGGGCCGTCAGAGAGAACAACTGCGCGAATCGCTTGCCCACTTGAATGCAATCGTTCTTCCACGCAATCGCGCTCCCGACGATCTGACGGTCAAGGCCGGTATCGCCAGCCAGATGAGCGTCCTCGCTCCAATCGGTCAGATTGAAGAGATAAGAGAAGAATCGAAATGTCTGCTCGTTGTCTAGCCGTTTGATACCTACAGACCCGTCAAGCTGAGTCTCTAAGATGGTAGCGGTCTTCTGTAGCTGCATGAGCAGGCGTTGCGTCTGCTCGGCATTCTCTTTGGGCTTTTGCAGCTTGATTCCGGCAAGTTTCTCTGCCTGAACGATAAGACACCAATGCAGGTCAATACGCCGGAAGTTGGCATTCTTGTTGAGATGGTCAAGACGGTGCTGCGCGAAGAACTCGGTCTGCTCGTAGGGATACTTAGGCTGTCTGGGGAGGGCGTAACCGGGTCGTATGCGTGTGTACTGATACAGAGTAGAGCCATGCGGCAAGCCGCGCAAAGCGCCTTCGACCGACAGCAGGCGCGAATCCAGTTCTTGATCCGTCAACGCCTCCTCATCAACTCCTCTGAGAGCGAAGAGACAGCCGTAGCCTCCGGCCTTCAGAGCGAAGATTCCCGGCGCAACAAAGCGAGAGATGGGAACGATGCTCGATGCGGCTCCGGCCTTGGCGAACCACGGTGTATTTGCAATCTGTGTTTTATTTGCGCGGGTCATAGTAGGATTTCTGTTTGAAGCTGTGGCCCCAGAGCGTAAACATCTTCGGATGTTTGCGAACAATGAACCATGCTGCGATTGCCATTGTGGGGAAGCTGAGAATGGCAATAAGCCGGAATCCCGCGAGAAACGCCATGATCGAAATAAACGTGATACCGAACCACACAGGCAGTTCCAAGCCGAGCTTGGTTCTGCTGCGGTTCAGTGCTTGATTAATCGGTAATGGCGTTCCTCGCTTCGTCACTCGGTCAGTCTCCCTTGTTCTGACTTACGGGCTTACTGCACCTGCTGCCCGGTGAGTGAACCTATCCATCCGGCTCCCCATCCCAGAAGCGCCGCGCCAAAGATGACTCCAACTAAGCCGATGATGGCCTGCTGGATTTGTCCGCCCATGAAGCGAACCGCAGCGAAGATGAGACCTACCAGACAGATGACAGCGCCTACGGCCATCGCTGTCGTTTTGATTGTGGACATGAGAGTGGTGACGCCGCTCATATCGAGTTGCCCGCCCTGCTGGGCGTGGGCTAGGAGGGCGCAACAAAACATCGGCATGACGGGAAACATGAAACGTCCGGTTCGCCGCAGGAATTTTACGAAAGCCATAATCGACTCCTTCACGCAGGAAGAGAATGATCCGCACACGCGAACGCGGCGGTATGTCCGGTCAAATTGTCTGGGTATTGATTGAATCGAACGCTCGGACGGCGTGAAGCGTACATTGGGGGAACTGCGAACAAGCCGAATCGGATACGCTTATGGCGAGTAGATTACAACCTTGCCATTGCAGTGTCTATCTGTATACGAGCTGAGAGTAGTTAGGCGTAATCTATGTTTTCTTGTCCGGCGCATTTTCAAGGAAGGTTGTTTGAGGATGTTTCTCACAAATTCACAGTTTCGGGAAAGCTACTATCGGTGAGATATCGGTAGATATAGGTTTAATACCTGCTTGCGATGGAAAGTGATCGTGGAAAGCGATGGAAACTGATCGTGACTTGCGATGGAAAGTGATCGTAAAACCCGATGGAAAGTGGTCGTGGAAAACTTAAATTCGATCCACAGCAGAGGAAAACCGCTCTATTCCATAGTTAACGGTTGATACCGCTCGACACCGCTTGATTACGGTAGGCGATGGAAAGTGATCGTGGAAAACTTTTTATGGTTCAGGACGGTAACTGAATCAGTACCTTTGGCGGAACTGGAGACGGGCTGTTATAGAGCGTCAGACCCTTGGGGGAACCTGAACGCCATGCCTTCGATCCTGATACGGCAACTAACCGTGCCTTGGGAGCTTCTTCGTCCTCGATTCGGGCGTCTTTGTACAGTGCCAGGACTTGATGAAGCGCGGTACGGAAGTCCGCGCGAAAGTTTCTTAACGCAGTCTTGCCAACGTAGGTGGCTCCGAACTGCGAATGAAGCGCCGCCCACGAAACGAATCGTGGCCGCTCAACAGGAACACGATGCAATCGTTGTGCAAGCCACGCATAGATATCGAGAGCCATCGCGTTATGAGACAAGGCGGCGATATGACTCTCGTTCAAGGGAACCGCATGGTTCATCAGGCTCTGGAAGTATTCTTGCGACAGTTCGACAACGGAAGGCCACTGAGTACGCTCATTGGGATTGTCGGAAGCCCACAGGCTGTACCCGGAGATAATCTTCACGTCCCTGGTCGTGACTCTGGAAGAGCCGCCTGCAAGCATGGCAATCCTAGAGAACGATATTTCGGCTCGTGCCAAACGTAGAAGCTGTTCTTTTACAAGTTTGAGATTGCGGCCATGCGGGGCGAGTCCTAGAACGTGCTGCACAAACGAGGTCAGACTGGCTTCGACTTCGATCTTGCTGGACTGAGCTAGAATCGCCCGCTGGTTGATATACATCAAAACCAGTCGGCTCTTGGCTCCGTAGGGA
>WQYS01000044.1 GCA_009781125.1 Acidobacteriaceae bacterium
TTCCGTTCAGAAAATTTTGGGGCTTGCTGTCAAAGCAAGGTCTGTGGATTGGTGTATTTCAAAGAACCCAGAAAGGAACGTATACCATGATGACGTCCAAATGCAGAAAAGGTATAAATACTTTCCCCCCACTTTTTGTCAACAACAAATCATTCGCGTTCATAGGCGCGGCAATTCTCGTTGCCCTGCTCTTTTTCGGAGGAGCTGTGATGCAGGCGCAGGCACCAGCAGGTAAGCATCGCCCCGCATCAGTACCAGAGGACTACGTGATTACTCCGTTTGGGTATTTCCATCCGTCATGTATCGTAAACCTATCGAAAGGAGATACCCTCGATAAGGGTTCACGTGCTGTTCGCCATGCGGATGGATATTACGACAGTATCCCAACTTGCGGCCATCCTCGCTACAACGCAAAGGGAAAAATTGACTCGAATTTGAACGATCTGCTCCCGGAAAGCTCAAATGTACCATCGGGTATAAGTGTGCCGTCGCCAGAAAATCCATATAACCATGCCTATGTTGTACAAGCAACCACAATGGGTTACTCGTATGGGGAGCTTGTGTCTTCCTGGATTGTGCCTCCACCGCCGGCATCTAACGACGGCCAGACTATATTCTTTTTCCCGGGTCTGGTAGATAACAATGCAGCAAACACACCATATTATACTATTCTGCAGCCGGTGCTTGGATGGAATTCTGGTAGTTGGTTTATCGCGAGTTGGAACTGCTGTATCTATGAAACCAACTCTGATGGAAGCATACAATACGATAATACGACTAATCCACCCACACCAATAACTAATTTGATATTAACCAAGGGTCCAGACTATACTGTCAATCCAGGAGATATAATTTCAGGCATGATTAAATCTGCCTGCACGGCAGGGTCTTCATCATGCGATACGTGGAATGTTACGACAAAAGATGTGACAACAGGCAGTACGAGTACATTGTCGACCACTGATTATGGACACAGTGAAAGGTACGACAGGGCTTATTCGGGAGCGATGGAAATTTATTCCATCGCCAACTGTAATGAATACCCTGCGGGTGGCATCACGACATTCTCCACTTCTCTATACAACTACGACAATTTTTCTTCCGCAATCCCCGATCCAGGTTGGAAGTTCGATAACAATTATTCCATTGGTATGTCCACAAATCCACCCGACCCGCAGTTCACAAACATACCTGAATGTAACTATGGTGGAAATGCTACTGCACAACAAACAACGCTCACCTATGGTCTGCCGCCTGCTCAGCCGCCTACCTGGACTACTCCAAACATCCCCCTAGCATGCAATACCGGCGCCAATGTTACTCCTGGTCCTGGCAACCAGGGTCCATTGAACTGTAAGCAATCAGCCACGTACACTGCTCCTTCTTATTGGAAGTCTGGCATATCGCCGTTCTCAGTTTCGATCAACTATACCGGTGCTTTGTGCCAGATGACTTCTGGCACTGGTAATGGTTCCGGCCAGTTTCAGTGCTCTGTAGCTCTTGTATGTAATGGAGGGACTGGTGGCGGAACCTTTGAAACGTACACCGCATCATCTGTGAGTTACAATTCTCAGTCGCTCGACCCTCCTAATGCCTCATTCAACACGTGTTCGGGCGTTACCAACCTCAATCAGGTGCAGGTGGTTTATTCTGTGAGCAATCAACAGAGTGGTCCCAACCTTGTGACAGTTACACTATCTCCTCAGGGGCCCATTCAATACACAATTCACTAATGTTTTATACCAGCCTGGGGCCTTGCCCCAGGCTGGTTGGGGCGTGACTTTAGCGCTATCTTTACGCTGTGAACACAACAAACAGATTACGAATACTTTTGAAAGCGAGGACATTTCAATGTGGATGATGAAGAAGAATCTGTGGAGATCAATAGTTCTGCTGGGCTGCCTGTTTGGGCTTGCCGGTGTCTCTCCATCCGCCTCGGCGCAGACTGATGCCACACCCGCAACTCCAACATTTTCCCCTGGAGCTGCCACATTTCCTACCGCGCCGGTGACTGTCACGATCAGCGATGCGACCGAGGGAGCGACCATTTATTACACAACGGACAACACTACTCCCACCACGAACTCAATCCAATACAGCAAGCCGTTCACGATAGAAACGACGCAAACGATTCAGGCCATAGCCGTGGATTCAGACGGGATTCAAAGCGAAGTCGCCAGCACAACATACATTGTTCCACCTGACTTTGCCATTACACTCGGACTCTCATCCCTCACGGTTAAATCCGGAGGCAGCGCCTCTATGGGTATCACTATGCAAGGTTTACCCGAAGGAGGAAACGTCAACTTCTCCTGCTCCAACCTGCCGAAAGACGCTATATGTGACTTCAAGGTCGAACCTGTACCCACTCCCTTTGGTGTCGAATACATTACGTTGACGGTGTCTTCCTCTACAACCAGCGCAACCCATTACAGCTATGGTTCGGGATTGGTTCTTGCCACCGTGTTGTGCTTCTTCGGATGGAAGCGGCGGCGTCCGATGCAGATTCTGCTGCTTGCGGTTTGCATAGGCGCTCTAGGCACATTAACTGCATGTGGGGGAGACACACCTATTGCCACCCCTACCCCTACACCCACACCCATCCACTTCCCCCCTACACCCATACCCACCACAACAGTTACTGTGACCGCTACTTCAGGCTCAATATCGCACACCGCTGACTTTGAATTGACGGTGTACTAGCCACAAACATCTTTGAAAGTGAGGGTATCCTAATGGCAATGGTAAAGTATCTGCGGAAGTTAACTGTAGCAGGATGTCTGTTTGGATTTGTCAGTATTGCTCCGCCTATCGAAGCGCAGACAGCTGCTCCGGAGTTTTCACCTCCAGCCGGAACCTACACAAATGCCGTCCTGGCTGTCACCATCACCGATGCGACAGATGGAGCGATCATTTATTTCACTACAGATGGCACCATTCCCACCACGAAATCAACTCAATGCAACAACGAGTGCCTACCTCTGGTGACGCACACGCAAACGATTCAGGCCATCGCAGTGTCCCCGGACGGAATCCCAAGCGAGGTCGCCAGCGCGACGTACACCATTCCGCCCGACTTCAACATCGCTATCAACCCTACAGACCTCACGGTTAAATCCGGACGTAGTACCACTGCTAACATCACCGTCCAGGACGTGGGAGGCGGCACTAGTGGCGGGAACGTCAACTTCGCCTGCTCCGGATTGCCGAAGGGCTATGCATGTGCCTTCAAAGTCGTAGTTGCGCCCACACCCTATGGAATTGCCGATGTAACGATGACCGTGTCCCCATCCACACACAGCGCGTTCAGACACAGCTATGGTTCAGGATTGGTTCTTGCAGCAGTTGGGATATGCTTCTTCGGATGGAAGCGGCGGCGTCCGATGCAAATTCTGCTGCTCGCGGTTTGCATAGGCGCGCTAGGAACACTGACTGGCTGCGGAGGAGGCACAACTACTCCCTCCACCTCAACGGCCACCGTGATCGCCACCTCAGGCTCAATATCGCACACCGCTGACTTCACGTTGACGGTTTACTAAGACTTACTCGAACGAACCAAAAATCAGGGGCCGCCTCGGCGGCCCCATATGTTTGGTGCGCATCCATCAGTTGCCTATGGATTGTGTTGACAGAGCAGAT
Organism: Acidobacteriaceae bacterium; assembly: GCA_009781125.1. Next base: position 3,640 of record WQYS01000044.1, read on the forward strand.
TCCGGCTGCTTGTACTGGACGCAGACCGCCTTGCCGCCAAGCAGGATATCGACGCGGCGGTTCTGAGCGCGTCCCTCTTCGGTAGCGTTGCTGGCTACAGGATATTCCTTGCCATACCCGTTCGCCGTGATTCTGGCGTCATCCACTCCGTCCTGCACCAGATACGCCTTCACCGTGCGCGCGCGGTTCTCGCTCAGACCCAGGTTGTAGGTCACGCTGGCAATCGAATCCGTATATCCTTCCACGTGAATGTCCACATCCGGATACTGCTTCAGAATTCCCGCTACCCGATCCAGCAGTTCCCTGCCCTCGGGCTTCAGCGTGTACTTGTCGGTATCGAACAGCACTGAATTCAGATGAAAGGTCAATCCACGGTCACCCTCCTCGGTCTTCAGAACAGAGTTCAACTCGGCGCGCAGCTCCTTGCATGTATCTATTGGTTTTTCAGGAGGCGCTGGAGCCAGAGCAGGCTGTGGTTCCGGAGCGGCAGCAGGCTGCGGAGCCGGAGCTGCTGGCGGAGGCGGGACACACTCCATCGGCACACGGGCATGAAGTGTCGGACGATACGGAGCATAGCGTCCCTGCATCTGCGCTGGCGGCGGCATTGTTGCTGCTATCCGGTCGATCTCTTGCAAAGAGAGCGTCTGTACCAAAGCCGGATCAGCCAGCCGAAAGCTGAGTATGGCTTCGGCAGGAACTCTGACCGCGCCGTTTCGAGTCGCAGCCGAAGCTCCCAGGCCTGCCGCGCTGCCTACACCTGCTCCTAAAAGCGCTCCCGAACCGCCACCCGCCGCGGCTCCAAGGATTGCTCCCAAAGCACCCAACCTGACCGTGTTTTCAACGGTTTGCCCGGTCTTATCGTAACCGCCTTGCTGCCAGTATCCGGTCACCAACGGGTAAGGCTGGCTCCCGAGACTCACTTGTGTCAACGCGAGAGAGATACCGCCACGTCCACGCAGCGGAGTTCCCGGTCGGGCGTCAGCCACAACTCCCTGAACGTAGGTTCCGCGCGGAATGGCAATCTGGTTCCCGACAATCACATTAGCCAGCACAACTCCGTCAAACGCCGTTCCCGGAGGCGTTCGCCTGCTATCAATGGCCTGGTTGATTCGAACCTGAAGCAGCGTTCCGGCTGGAATGACTACGGTCACTCCAGCCTTCTGAGCCGGTTGAAGCTGGCAAGGATAATATCCGCGCGTATGGGGCCTTCCATACCGGGGCTGAGGATAGGGCGGATATGCCTGCGGATCTCCGTACTGCCCCGAGTTCTGCGGAGAAACGGGAGCCATGTTGCGGTCAGCCGGGTCCGGCTCCTGATCGCCATACTCGGGAGGGTTCGCCTGGCCGTAGACCTGGCCTTGCTGCTGCTGCGATTCGATGACAAGCTCATCGATGACCTTCTTCACTCCTGGAGTATTTGCGGCCAGTTGTTCGGCTTTGGTTCGCGACGCCTCATCGCGGACGGTTCCGCTCAGAGTGACTGTTCCGTAGACGATTGTCGTGTTGATGGCTTGATCGGCAAGATCGGCGGCGCCTGCCAGAGCCTTGAGGACGCTGGCCTCAACCTGGGCATCGGGTACGGTTGCCGGTTTACTCTGATCCTGCGCGAAACCGATACTGGGAACCACCACCAAACCGGCGATCAGAATCGCAAACTGTGAATACTGCAAGAGAATGTTATGTGTTTTCATGAATCCTCCGCTGCTGATATTGCATACGCTCGTAATCGTCACAGGGGCAAATCTGCGAAGCAGCGTCTCTATATTAACAACGTATTTCCGGCAAAAAAGTTACGCCCTGGAAAAATGCATCCTCGAAACCATGACAAGAAGTCAAGATTGACGTTTTCACCGAAAAGCGTTAAATTTGTAATGCGGGGTGGAGCAGCCCGGTAGCTCGTTGGGCTCATAACCCAAAGGTCGAGGGTTCAAATCCCTCCCCCGCAACCATTAGAATCAACAACTTACGCGAAAATAGCAGGCGCAACCACACCGGGTGGTTGCGCCTGGGTTGCATTTGGTTGCATCCATTTTAAGGATTTTCCTCTACGATTCCTCGTCCAGACGGTCAACATAAGCAATATCTGCTCCCGGCACCAGGTGGCCGTAGATATCCACGGTGACCTGGATCGACGAATGGCCCATCTGTTCCTTGACGTAGGTAAGAGGTGAACCCTTCTGGATCAGACGCGACCCGAAGGTATGCCTCAGATCGTGCAGCCGAAACTTCCGCAGACCCGACTTCTCGTGGGCAGCCAAAAAGTACCTGTGGTACAGGTTGTCCGGGTCCAGAATGGTTCCTTCCGGCGACGGAAACACCAGTTGATCCCCGATGGCCAAAGGATCAGAGAGGCCGAGCGCGGCAAGACGAGCGTCCCGCAGGCCGAGGAGAACACGGCGGAGTCCGCGTGACATATCCACACGACGCGACTTCTTGCTCTTGGTGGTGGTGTGCTGGCGACGCACATAATTATGCTGAACCAGCAGGTACCGATTACGATCTTTGTTGCTTTTCCCGAACTCCAGATCCTGGAACTGGAGAGAAACCAGTTCGCCACGGCGCAGGCCTGCCCGCACAGCAGTCAGGAAAAGAGGAACGTATTCGGGGCATACCTCTCCGGCAGCTTCAAGCAACTTGTTTACCTCCTCCTGAGTCAACGCAATCCCCTTCACTTTCGGAGCGCGTGCTGCACGAGTGAACTTGCCGAGATTAGTGGCAGGATTTGACTCCAACAGTTCATCGTCGATTGCATAATTGAGAATGCTGCGGAGAATGCTTATAGCATTCCGGATGGAACTGCGTGCCATGCCCTTCGCGATGGCATCAGCAATGAAACTCTTAATGCTGGCACGCTTGATCTGGTCAAGGCGACACTTGCCAAATCGCGGACGCAGATGATTCTTCATAACACTTTCAAACGAGTCGTTAGTCGATGGCTTGCAAGAGTTGACAGCGTATTCCTGCTTCCAGCGTGTGGCATAGTCGTCAAAGTTAGGCATTTGTGAACTGCCCCCGACCAGTACACCGAGATCACCCAGTACTAATTTCTCCTCCAAGGCAAGTTTGACCTTAGTTGCAGCAGACCGGCTTGTCCCTACGCATTTTGCCTTACGCTGGCCATTATGATTAATGAAAACGTACCACTGCTTATTCTTTTTACGAATTTTAACTCCCATAATTTAAACCCTTACTTCTAAACCTTTCAAAACATTATTTGTGATCTGCTCCACATCGATGCCGTGCAGAGGCAGATATGGATGGGACTCAAGCCAGCGATCAAATTGAGTCTTGTTGATTAGAATTTTTCCACCGTTCACCTGCACGGCAGGCAACGGATCTGTTGGTAGGTGAATCCATTCCCGTACTACCCTTTCCGAGATACACGCGTAGGCCTCGATGGTTCTCAAATCCATCCATTCTGGCTGCTCTACGCGTTGTCGTCTCGCTGAAGGCATATCTATTCGAATTGTTTGCTACTATGTTCGCGAGTTATTAGCGGCCAATGAATCTGATCCAGGTGCATTGGCCGCTACCATGTTGTTTGAGCACGTTACGGCTAGTCATTGGTCGAAACGTACTTTGTCCTTTGCCAGCACATATCCGCGTCTTAGAGGTAACGTGTAGCTTCTGAAACGTCCTTGTGACCTGCCATTTTCCTAACGGCCTTCAAGTCATCATGACTAAGTAATGATGTGAAAAGAATTCCTCTATACTCGTCATGATTCCAATCTTCGCACTTACTGCCTATCGTCTTGCAGAACTTGCAGCCCTCACAATTAAGCTGATGGAGGAACACAAAGTTCTTGACCTGATAGCTCAAATTAGGAATTGGTCCACCATTTGGGGTTTCAAGAATCAAAGTCTGAGCCGGGTGACTAAGCTGCCACTGGTGCAACTCACCAACGACTACATCCGGAATCTGGATGAGACGCGTAGGGCAGTCCACGATTGGATAGTCGAACAGAGATACATCACCGATCTTAATCGTCGTGGTCGTAAAGTCGATATCTGCGAAGCTTGCAAATACGACTTCCTCTAAGCTCATACCACACATGAGCATCAGGACGATCGCAATACGCGGATTCCCCTCAGCCTGTAAGAGGAATGTATTAATTTCTTCGGAGGTACACATCGGCACCTCTGCATCCTGGGACGAATTGTTTTTCATCTTTTCTCCACTGAAACCGTATTTAGTTATTTGGTGACCACTTATATCTCAGAGGTCGGAACGTTGCCGAAGATATTCGTTTTCGTTCGCGGAGGAGATCTATTTCTTGTCGTTAATATTTTCACCTTCATCTTTACCTCCATAGTGTTTGGTCAGGTGTACTGACAGTTATTGTGTTTAGAATTTGTATCTTGTCCTTATTCACGGACTACAACTCTGGAACAAAATGCTCGAGTGCCCGCCGACAAATCTGTAACATCTGGACACGACTCAGATGGGGAGAGCGCGAGAATGCTTCCGCCAAAGACTGTTGACCGAGCATGTACCTCACAACACGGGCAGGGATATTGGCCGAATACAGGCGCAACTCAAAACTTTTGCGAATAGATTGCAGCCATCTTCCTTCTCTAGCAAACTCGGGAGCGATCGCCTTCAGAATGCTAACGGTCGAATCTACGCGAACTCGAGGGCTATCACCCAATAAGAGCGACGACGATGGATTCATCGCGTGCAAATCGTGTAGTGCCGTATGCGTCCTCTCAAAAATCGGAAGAGTCAACTCTTCAACACTCCGATTTCCTGTATGAGTTACCTCAAGATATTGACCATCAGGATTGATATCTGTAATCCGCAGAGATTTTAGATCTTCGCTGTGCAGTCCAGTGTTGGCAATCACCCGGACGATATTCCCTGCTACCTGAAGACTAGGATCTTGCTCGCACTTCGCTATGAATTGGCGGATATCATCGAACGATGCGACATCCATCCGCTCAAGTCTCTTGTGAGGCTTTGTATTCCTATGGGACGTCATACAATTCTTCCTTTCGTTTGCCGTGGCTCCGCAAGTACCTTTCTGGTTGGCAGTCGGAGCACACTATGAAAAATGCCACTGCACATCAGGTCATGTGCAGTGGCTAGGTGTTACTTGTAGAACGGCTTGGTAAAATCGATCTGAGAGACACGACCCTGTACTTCAGAGGCTTTAGCCGCCGCAAGGTAACGCTGTGTTGTCCTGATATCGGCGTGACCTGCGAGTTTCTGGGCAGTCGGAAGATCGAGGTAGCGGCAAATTGCGGTGATATACGTGCGCCTGAATTTATGCAGAGTCCATTCTTCGCAGTCATGATGCCCTGCAAGACAGTGCTCACAGCATCCGCACGTCAAAGAATGCTCAAACGCAAACTGTTTCAGGGAGTGAATCACTCCCGTCAACGGCTTGCCATCCTCACCCTGACAGATCAGGCGCTGACGAGGGTGCTTATTCCTCCAGTCGTCCAGCTCAGCCAAGAGATCATCTGGAATCGGTACCCTGCGCTCCTTCTTGTTCTTCGGGCTGAATCCGAGTTCAGGCTTGGCGCTAATAAGAAACGTCCCTTCCCTCCAGTTAATATCCGAGAAATATGAGCAAACAGCCTCGCTCTCCCTCTTCCCACACTTCAACATCTGAAGAATCAAGATCCTCAAATCGCCCGTAACCAACGGGAGGAAATCGGCAATCTGTTCTGGCGAATAGATCGTGATTTCTGGCTCAACATAGCTTGGGTTCTTCGGAAAGATCTCTTGATCGACTCCGACCGCAGTAAGCCATTGATGGACCAGGACGTAATAGGAGAAAACAGAACGATCGGCCAGCATTTGTGGCTGATCAGAATTGATTGCAGAAGATACTACTTTTTCTTTCAGTTCGATAAGAAAATCCACAAGATCACTTGTCGTGATCTCGTCCAAATAAGTCTTGGAACAAGTTTTCAAAAAAAGTCCGATTGCGTATTCGAGCTTGCTGACAGACTTCGGAAGAATTTCCACCGTTTTCTGTTTGATAAAATTCCTGAACGATTGTTGAAGTGATATGCGGTCAGAGGGGCCTGCCACTGTAACTCCGGCAGATTTGGCAATTGCTATGGCAGTAAGTTGTGCCTCCAGAGCGTTGCGTCTTTCTACAGCTTCTTTTAGGTTCTTTCCGGCAGGGATATATTTAGCCTGCCCGTTAACATAGTGACGTACCTCATAGGAGACCTCACCAGGTTTAAACCTAATATCAGGCTCGCCTTTACGGCGTACCAGTCCAGGGATCACACGTCCATTCTTACCAGGTGTTACAGGGAAACGACCCCAATGACCGCCGATCTTTGCCCTGATCATCAGAGTAACTACGAAAACAATTTCTGTTATTAACTGCATTAATAAACTCCTAAAAATCGTGTTAGTGAAAAAATACTGACAATAGCCGGACAACCGTGTCAGGCTTGCTGAAAACAAAGGTGTTAGGTGGCATTTGAACTTTATTGCCGATAAAATTGAGCACTCTAACTCATGTGCTTGAGTTATAGAGAGCTATTAGCTATCTCTGTAATTTCAGGTAGTTTGTGTGAAGTGCGCTGCAAACGAACTGATATGGATTTTCCGTCTCGTCCGTTGTGTCGGCCCCTTTTGCATGACAAAGGGGCTGACGCATGACAACGCTGGATATGCCCGTAGCTACCTACAACACTACGGGCGTACCCCTACTACCTGTATTTGGACGGATTGGGCTGCTCAGGACACACTTAGAGTGTGTTTGCAGCTTGGGAATACTTCAAATAGAAGTCTTCCAAAAATCGCGCTCGGTAAGATCACGGGCGCTACAGCGAGTGTTGCTCTATCCTCATCACCGATGCTGCATAATGAAAATTCTCGCAATACGTATAGCACCGTTCCGCTATACGCCATGTTGCTTATAAATGCTACTGCAACTTATAGTAATATGTCAAGTTAATTTCCAGCATTTTTCAGCAATTCGCAGAGAATGCTTTTTTGAGGATCACACCCTTCCTCAAAAAACGGGAACGAACACCCAAATTTCCACATATTTCGGGTTTTACCGAATGTTTTTTACCCGAAATTGCATATAAGATTCTCCATCTATAATTACTGATTAATTTCAAGATTGGCATAGCATACATTCGATATTTAATCGACATAGGGCGGAGAATTACCTCTCCTCCCCTGTCACACCACCGTACAAGAGGGTCCATATACGGCGGTTCGGTTAGATTGAGCTACTTCCTTACGTGTAACCTTGGGATCTCTACCTTTCGGTTCAGAGTGCCTCCCTAGTCTTGCCGACGTCATGAACTACTTTGCCCACTGCTGACTTTTGCTGCACGATCAGAATGAATCCCTCCCCCCCAGTCCCGATTCCGGAATACGCAACAGATCTCCCGTGATAAGAACAACCGCCTTCAACGCATAACCGTCGAATTTACCACCTGCACCCTTGATAGTTGTGGGCTTCGTTGTCAGATACTAACTCGCACGGTGCCGTAGACTCTTTATCCAATTCTTGTCTATCGGCTCGCGTTTTTGCTCCACGCTTCCTTCAGACCCCGCCTCGCAGCGACGCCCTTGCGCTTCGCTATCACTTCTCCCCGTCAGGATGTGAAGAGGACTTCCACCTCGAAGCTGTTATTCATGCACGGTGCGGTGTACATCAACAACCCCGCTGCAAGCAGCAGGGCATGAAAAACAATGTAATCCGATTATCAAGGCAAACCTGTAATGCGTATTTCACATTACGCCGCGAGCCGGGGGGTATCAGACCCTTTGATCGAATCAAGCAGGTCGCAAGATAGACATTACAACGGCTACATAGGCTATTCAGAAAAACTCGAAAATCGACGAAAAGATGTCAAAAAAAATGATAGCAAACCATCACCCGAGGTTCAGAAATCACTCCTGGGGCATTGTAGAGCATCATTATTTTTCGCCTTCTCCAAAAATTGAGTTTTTGCGCAACCTGTACAGGCACTCAAATGTGGATTACGGTGTAAAGTATCACTTGGTGTGGATCACGATGTATCGTTTCAAGGTGCTACGGGGCGAGGTAGCAGAAAGGGCACGAGACCTGCTACGGCAGATATGTCAAGGGCGAGACGTGGTGATTGTACAAGGAGCAGTATCTCCAGAGCACATCCACATGCTGGTGAGCGTACCGGCACAAATAGCACCGGCCAAACTGGTGCAGTACATGAAGGGGCGGTCGAGCAGGCTGTTGCAGGACGAATTTCCGCAGTTGAAGAAA